>NZ_JACAQP010000048.1:0-10972 GCF_013387025.1 Pseudomonas reactans
GTCTTTTTCAGAGTTTCCTTAAGAAATTTCTTGAAATCAGCCGCTACAGCGGCAAGGACGAAGTCATGCCCGAAGAAACTGTTTTGATCCAGCCGCTACTAGTTGAGCGTGACGCACACGGCTACTGGACCCACCCGGCCTGGCCATCCACCGAAGACGAGTTGATCCCATACGCCTGGGTTGACTCGCGCGGCCTGGAAGCGCGCGAACTGGCTTTCGAATACGACGCGTCAGAGGAAGTGCAGGCGTCATGGCTTGCTGAAGGTATCGCCGATTGTGCGGCCTGGCACCCGACCAATCCTCCTGGCGAAGGCTGGTTCATCTTCTCGATTCACGATACCGACGACGGCCCTATCTGCGTGTGGGTGCGCCAGGCGGTGGCACCGTGAGCCAGATCAAAGAACGCCCCATCCTGTTCTCGGCGCCGATGGTGCGCGCCATCCTGGAAGGCCGGAAGACGGTCACGCGCCGAACGATGAAGGTTCAGCCGGTGCTGAAAGGCAATTTCTGGGAAGTCTACGGCGCAGGCTGGGGCAAGGACGTGACTAACGTCCCGGCGGTCCCGGGCCATAGCCTTTCCTACAATTGCCCCTACGGCAAGCCCGGCGACCGGCTGTGGGTGCGCGAGACCTGGTACTGCAACCACTCCGAAGTCCAGAAAGGGCCGTACCTGCAACCTGCCGACATGGCGGATCTTGATCAGGCGCGAGAGGACGGCGACCTGGTGTATGCGGCTGACGGGCTGGAGCCCTACGAGCAAGAACAGCCAACCTGGAAACCCAGCATCCATACACCCCGCTGGGTGAGCCGCATACTGCTGGAGATCACCGACGTGCGCGTCGAGCGGTTGCAGGACATCAGCGACGACCAGGCCAAGGCCGAGGGATGCTTCTTCACCGACTACGGCCAGCAGTGCTTCCGCGGTGGCACAGGCTGGAAAGATGTCGGTGATTGTCCGACGCAGGCCGGTCACCAGCAGCGCAACGGCTGGGCCTGGGAAAAAACCACCAGCCACGAACAATGCCTTTTCACACCGCGCTTTGCGTTCGCCAATTTGTGGAACGCCACCGGCGGCGAGTGGGACGCCAACCCGTGGGTCTGGGTGGTCGAGTTCAAGCGGGTGACACCATGAAGCTCACAGAGAAACAACAGCTCGTTCTCGATGAGTTGCGCAAGATCGGACGGAAAAACGCCCATCTCTATCGAGACAGCCAGCCGTACCTGCATCAGAAAGATTGCGAGAAGCTGGCACTTGGTGACCAGGCGTGCGTGTTCGGCATGGGCGGCCTTACCTTTCAGGTTGGTCACCGCCTCGGCGTGTCGGCGCCGTCAGTGCTGAGCATATTCAAGGCCCTTCGGCGCAAAGGTCTGGTGATTCGCGAAGAGAGCTATCCCGATCATCAGCGTGCGCGCTACTGGTGGCCGGTTGGTCTGGCCGCCGAACTCCACGCCGAATTGCAGGTTGAAAACCTGGTGACGCCATGACAGACCACGAACTGTTAAAGCTGTCAGCCAAGGCCATGGGCTTCGAACTGGAGTACCGCCACGGCAGCGAAGCCTTCTACTACGACGACCCATACTCGGGCCGTGAGCAATGGCAGCCACTCAGTGATGACGTCCAGGCCATGCGCCTGGCGGTAGACCTTCAGCTCAGCATCCAATGGTTCACCAACCTGCAATACGTGATGGTCAAGCGCCGCGGCTTCGGCGAGAACATCGGCTGGACCGACGAAGCGGATCGAGGTGGAGCGCTCCGCCAGGCTATCACCGTAGTAGCAGCACAAATCGGCTCCACTCTGCCCTAACCCCAATCCCCCTACATGCCTGCCGGTGAGCGGCGGGCGAGGTTTACTTTCACGAAAGCCCATCAAACCAGCCTAGAACCCTTAACGTCTTCGCGAACTGTTTTTCGTTCGCAAGGAACACCAGCATCACCAAACTGACACCCATAAAGATACAAAGCCCTCCTCCCGACCCATCAATGACGACAAGAAACACTCCCAACCCCAGGAGTGCAGCACCAAACGCTCCTACCCACTTTCTAGCCTGCTTTTGCTCGGGGTACTTATCGAACATCCATTTTCTCCCCATCGAGTAACGCCTCGACCAACTGTAGACCAGTCGTGACTACTTACTACCAACCCTCTGCCGCCAAGCGCGGCGCGGAGCACTCAATGTCAGCAGCAGAACAGCTCAACGACGGCATCACAGGCGACAAGGTGCCGGAGGCGCAGATGGCCGAGATCCTCGGCACCACTCTCGCCGCCCTGCGCTCAAAGCGCGCTCGCAACCAAATCCCCCTCGGCGTCTGGAACAAACAGGGCAGCAGGGTTTTGTACAGCATCAGGAGATATTACGAATGGCTCGAAAGCCAATGGGTTTGCCCGCAGGAATGGACCTCCACCACGGATCGATCCGCATCCGCTTTATGTGGAACGGCAGCCGGCGCAGTGAAACGCTCCCCTATCCCCCGACACAGAAAGGAATCAAGTCTGCCTCACAGGTTGTTGATCAAGTAAAAGGCCTGATGAGGTTGGGGCTGCTCGATGACGACAAGTATGCCGAGCTGTTCCCCGGTTCCAGCAACGTCGCCGGCGGCAAGATCAACTTTGGCGAGTATGCCCAGCTCTGGCTGGATAGTCGGGAGGTGGTGGCCGGCACGAAGAACAACTACAAGGGGGCGCTGAACCGGTACTGGATGCCCGGACTGGCCCTGGTGCGGATCGATCTGATCACCACCACCCTGCTACGCCGGGTCATGGCCTCCAGGGAATGGAAGTCGCCCGGGGTGAAGCGCAACGCGATCTCGAAGCTGTCGACCATCCTGAATTCAGCGATGTCTGAGGAACTGATCCCGAAGAACCCGGCGGCGATCCTGGAGTTGCCCAAGCGCAGCAAAAAGGAGATCGACCCGTTCACCCTGGACGAGGCAAACCAGATCATCGCCAAGATGTACGAGCATGAACATTGGCCCAGCACGATCTACGCGGCATTTTTTGAGTTTGCGTTTTTTACAGGAATGCGTCTTTCCGAGGCCCTGGCGATGCGCTGGGACGCGATAGACGAAGAGAAGAAGACAGCCCACGTGTGTCGCGGGATCGCCTTGGGGGAAGTGGTGGAGCGTACGAAAACGGGCGGAGACCGTTTCGTTTTGTTGAATGAACGCGCTCTGCACGCCCTGGCGTTCGCCAAGGAATATGCGCAGCGCAGGAAAAAGGGCAAGGGAAAAGTGCTAGAAACGCCTTTCATTTTCCCGCCCTCGAAGAACTCGGAGTACGTGAAGCAGACGTCTGACCTGCACAAGCAATGGGTTCCGACACTGAAGGCTCTGAATATCCGTCGTCGGCCGCCATACAACTGTCGTCACACCTATGCGACAATATGCATTATGTCTGGCATGAACCCCGCCTTCATCTCCCAGCAGCTCGGCCATAGCGTGCAGATGCTGCTCTCGACTTATGCGCGTTGGATCAACTCAAGCTCAGATTGGGGCGAAATGGAAAAGCTCCAAATTGGTCCCAAATTGGTCCCAGTTCAAATAAGCGCACTCTAAGCTATTGATAGGTAAAGTAATTGATCTCCACAGCTAACATCACCATGCAGTTCGGCGCCAAGCCGCTCTTCGAGAACGTCTCGGTCAAGTTCGGCGCCGGCAACCGTTATGGTTTGATCGGTGCCAACGGTTGCGGCAAGTCGACCTTCATGAAAATCCTCGGTGGCGACCTCGATCCGTCCGGCGGCCAGGTCATGCTGGAGCCGAACGTTCGCCTGGGTAAACTGCGCCAGGACCAGTTCGCCTACGAAGAATTCACCGTGCTCGACACCGTGATCATGGGCCACGAGGAGCTGTGGAAGGTCAAGGCCGAGCGCGATCGCATCTACTCGCTGCCGGAAATGAGCGAAGAAGACGGCATGGCCGTGGCCGAGCTGGAAACCGAGTTCGCCGAAATGGACGGCTACACTGCCGAATCCCGTGCCGGTGAACTGCTGCTGGGCCTGGGTATTCCCCTGGAACAGCACTTCGGCCCGATGAGCGAAGTGTCCCCTGGCTGGAAACTGCGTGTGTTGCTGGCCCAGGCACTGTTCTCCGATCCTGAAGTGCTGTTGCTCGACGAACCGACCAACCACCTGGACATCAACACCATCCGCTGGCTGGAAAACATCCTGACCCAGCGTTCCAGCCTGATGATCATTATCTCTCACGACCGTCACTTCCTGAACAGCGTGTGCACCCACATGGCTGACCTGGACTACGGCGAGCTGCGCCTGTTCCCGGGCAACTACGACGAGTACATGACCGTGGCGACCCAGTCCCGCGAGCAATTGCTGTCGGACAACGCCAAGAAGAAGGCGCAGATCTCCGAGCTGCAATCCTTCGTCAGCCGCTTCTCGGCCAACGCTTCGAAAGCCAAACAGGCCACTTCCCGTGCCAAGGCGATCGACAAGATCCAACTTGCCGAAGTCAAGCCGTCGAGCCGCGTCAGCCCGTTCATCCGTTTCGAGCAGAACAAAAAGCTGCACCGTCAGGCCGTCATGGTCGAAAAAATGGCCAAAGGCTTCGACGGCAAGCCGCTGTTCAAAGACTTCAGCTTCCAGGTTGAAGCTGGCGAGCGCGTGGCGATCATCGGCCCGAACGGTATCGGCAAGACCACCCTGCTGCGCACCCTGGTCAACGAACTGACCCCGGACGCCGGCAGCATCAAGTGGACCGACGCCGCCGAGCTGGGCTACTACGCCCAGGACCATGCGCACGACTTCGAAGACGACGTGACCCTGTTCGACTGGATGGGCCAGTGGACCCAAGGCGAGCAAATGATCCGTGGCACCCTGGGTCGCATGCTGTTCTCCAACGACGAGATCCAGAAGTCGGTGAAGGTGATTTCCGGTGGCGAGCAAGGCCGCATGCTGTTCGGCAAGCTGATCCTGCAAAAGCCGAACGTGCTGATCATGGACGAACCGACCAACCACTTGGACATGGAGTCCATCGAGGCGCTGAACCTGGCGCTGGAGAACTACCCGGGCACGCTGATCTTCGTCAGCCACGACCGTGAGTTCGTATCGTCCCTGGCCACCCGCATCATCGAGCTGAGCGCCACCGGCGTGATCGACTTCAGCGGCACCTATGATGATTACCTGCGTAGCCAAGGTGTGGTGTTTTAAGAGCAACCATTAGTTTTTAACTGCAAACGGCAAGATAGAGCCCCGTCCTATGTGACGGGGCTTTTTGCATGTGCATGGCGCGCCATAATTAATAGATAGCCTGCTTTCTTTTCCGTTGGGCCCTTGCCATGATGCCCTCACCGCCCGCCCGCGAACGAGTGCCCATGTCTGCCGCCGCCCCCAGCTCCCTGTCGATCACCTTGCAGATCGTCTCTATCGTCTTCTATACCTTCATCGCGTTTATCTGCATCGGCCTGCCGATCGCGGTGATTCCTGGCTATGTGCATGAGCAACTGGGTTTCAGCGCCGTGGTGGCCGGGGTCACAATCGGTTCGCAATACCTGGCGACCCTGCTCAGTCGACCGATGGCCGGGCGCATGTCGGACAACGTAGGGACCAAGCGCGCGATTGTGTTGGGGTTGGCGGGGATTCTGGTCAGCGGCGTGCTGACGTTCTTTGCGACATTGCTTCAGAGCACGCCCACCTTGAGCCTGGGCATTTTGATTGTCGGGCGACTGTTGCTGGGCGTGGCCCAAGGGCTGATCGGCGTGGGCACCATCAGTTGGTGCATGGGCGCGGTGGGCGCGGAACACACGGCGCGCTCGATCTCCTGGAACGGCATCGCGTCCTACGGTGCCATCGCCATTGGTGCGCCGCTGGGTGTGGTGATGGTGGCTGAATACGGCTACAACAGCCTCGGTATTGCACTGGCCGTATTGTCCGCGCTGGGCCTGGTGCTGATCCGCAATAAACCCTCGGTGCCGGTAGTGCGCGGTGAGCGCTTGCCGTTCTGGGCGGTGTTCGGGCGTATCGCGCCCTTTGGCGCCAGCCTGTGCCTGGCCTCCATCGGCTACGGCACCCTCACCACCTTTATCACCCTGTACTACCTCAATCGTGGCTGGGCCGGTGCGGCGTACTGCCTGACGGTGTTTGGCGTGTGTTTTATCTTGTCGCGGCTGGTGTTTATCTCTGCGATCAGCCGGTTTGGCGGCTTTCGCGCGGCAATCGCCTGCATGACCATCGAGACGCTGGGCCTGACGTTGCTCTGGCTGGCGCCGTCGACGGGCGTGGCATTGATTGGCGCAGGGCTGACCGGCTTTGGCTTGTCGCTGGTGTACCCGGCACTCGGCGTGGAAGCCATCAAGCAGGTACCCAACAGCAGCCGTGGTGCAGGCCTGAGTGCTTACGCGGTGTTCTTTGATTTGGCCCTGGCGATTGCCGGGCCGTTGATGGGTGCCGTGGCACTGAACCTCGGCTATGGCTGGATCTTCTTTTGCGCCGCGCTGTTGTCGGTGACGGCCTTGGGCGTGACCGTTCTGCTCAAGCGTCGCGCTTACTGATCTGCCGTCTGCATCCCGGCGCGTGTTGCTTGGCCGAGGGTGTGGCTGAAAAAACGTCCTGCCTCGGAAATCAGGTCACGGTGAATCCCTTCGCGGTCGACGCCGTCGGCATCCGTGCAGATCGCTGGCATCGCCGCCAACTGATCACTGTCACACGGCGCCATGAACACGAAGTGTCCTGCTCCGGCCAACAGCTTGAAATCCGGCGGCTCGGGCAGTTTGCGCGCCAACGCCGCAGCGTTCTTGTCCACGGCCACCAGCTTGTCGCCGTCACCGCTGTAGAGCAGCACTGGCACATGCACGTCGGCCAAGGTGTGGCGACCGAACATCAGGCTCAACGGGGCCATCAACATCAACGCATGAATACGCGGATCGGCTTGCGGCTGCAGGTCGTCGCGGTCCACCACCAGTTCGCCTTTGGTGGTGCAGGCGTCACGGTCTTCCGGGCGTTCCTGGCAGTAGCGACGCAGGCGGTCGAAATCCGGCTTGGCACCGGCCAGGATCAACGCAGTTTCACCGCCCGCTGAATAACCGATCACCCCCACCTGATCGACGTTGACGAACGGCGACAGCATCGGGTCGCCCAAGGTGGCCGTGATTGCTTCGGAAATCTGGATCGGCCGGCCGTACAGGTTGCTCACCGTGCCCAGGCGGCTGTGGTCCTTGTAGTTGTCGCCAGGGTGCAGCACGGCCACAACCACAAAACCTTTGCGCGCCAGCGAGGTGGCCAGGTCGTGCAAGGCCAGCGGCGTGCCGGTGTTGCCGTGGGACAGCATCAGCATCGGAAAGCGGCCGATGGCAATCTTGGAATCTTCCGTGGCGGCGACGCGATAGGCGCCCAGCGGCGTGCTGTGCTCAAGCCCGGTGGAGGGATAGAAGGCGATGGCCTTCATCGGCTGTAAATCCAGCGGATCCAGGAAGGTCATGCGATGGAAGCCCACACTCCAATGCGGGTGCGGCGCAGGCGCGGCGTGCACTGAAACCAGGCCACCGAGCAAGGAAAGAACCATAACAGCACAAAGACGCATCATGAGGATGTCCACCTTTGCTGCATAAAGACCGGCATGTCGGGTTGAAAAGTCCATGGTTCAAGGCGCTCGACCGGGTGATATACCCATGCGTGCATAACCTGGGCCAAAGTAATGACAGCGGCTAAACGAAAAAACTCCGTAGTCCGGTCGTTTTGAGGCGATCAGAATACAGAGTTTAGACGTCCCGTTTCAGAATGAAACGGGGAACGGCACGGTTTTACCTAAGCTTTACGCAGCCGCGAACAATTGTTCGTTGATAACTACGTTGGCGTCGCTCAGGGACTTGCTGCGGAACTCATCACCGTACGCCAGGCCATGGGCGCGGACGAATTCGATGTCGGTGATGCCGAGGAAGCCCAGCAGTACTTTCAGATAATCTTCATGGGCCACACCGGTCGCCTGGCCGACATGCAGGCCGCCCGACGTCGACACAACGATGACTTTCTTGTTGCCGCACAGGCCTTCGGGGCCGGCTTCGGAGTAACGGAACGTCTGGCCGGCGACGGCAATGCGGTCGATCCAGGCTTTGAGTTGAGTCGGGATGGTGAAGTTGTACATTGGGGCGGCGATGACCACCGCGTCGGCGGCGAGAAACTCAGCCAGGGTCTTGGCGCTGAGCTCTGCTTCGTGCTGTTGCGCAGCATTGCGCTGATCAGCCGGAGTACCCAGGGCGCCCAGGGTTGCGCCGGAGAAGTGGTTGAAGCCTTCGGCGGCCACGTCACGGTAGGTCACTTCCACGCCCGGCTCAGCCGCTTGCCAAGCCTTGACCACACCAGCGCTGAGCTGACGGGACGCCGAGTTGTCGCCGAGGATGCTGGAATCGATATGCAACAGTTTCATGCGGGATCTCCAAGTGAGGATCGCGACGGGGCGATCAAGTGGGGTTGATCCTACAGATGATCCGAATAAACGATTAGACGGCTGAAATGCGACTGTTTGTCCTACCCCTGAGACAGTCCAGCCAAAACATGCACGCTGAATGGTTTCCGAAGTGTTATTTAGGGCTAACGCAATCGACTACCTCGATTCCAAGCAAATTCTTCAGAGGCAGCAGCGCCTGAGGAAACTCTGATTCAAGTACGAGCAGGGTTCTTACGTCCTTTACCGTCGATTCTGCGATCACCACAGCTTCCATTACCGCCTGGTATTTCACACACTGAAACAGCCCCCGAACAATGTCGGAAACGCTTGAAATCGAGGATTTGACTTCAGCGGCGATCCAAACGGACTTGCCGGAAAATGAGACATCCATGCGGTCTCCCGACGGAAGAGAGTATTCCGTGGTGCCAGCCAAAATACCGTCTCCGACGCCGATCACTTTAGGATTACGTGCCACAAACTCCTTCAATACTCTGTGAGCTTCACTCTCGCCACCTCCAAACCCTGCACTCGCCAGCGCTATTTCGTTTGTGAAGTCAGGCTCCACCGATTTCAACTCAAGCACTTCAAGTACTTCATCCCAATGGGGATAGGCAAAAATGTGATTGAGCTCGGCCTTCACGATCAATTTCTTTCGCGCAAGAGGAAGAGAACCAAAGTCTTCTTTTTTTACCAAAAACCAGCCCACTCCTTCGCCTGGCAGCCCAGTCGACTTGTTAACTACCAGACACTGGATAGGAGGAACCTTTTCTTGCCATTTTTCTGAGAGCAGCTCTAGGGTTTGTCCTATGCTCGCCAGCACGTAGTTGAGGTTACGTGGATTCGCCATCCCCAATTCTTGGGCGAGGTCGGAATAGAAAATGTTGGTACCGGCCTTCGCCTGACGAACAAGAATTGGAAACGCTTCGCGGGCGCGCTCTTGGTAGAGTTTATCGCCAGTAATGGGGGCGGATATCTGGGCAGTACTCATGTCAGTCCTTGAACGTTTGAGATGGGGCCTCGGAACTTGGAGGCGTCAGATGATTAACGGCACGCACAGTAGCTCATAGCCATCACCGCAGGCAACACAGCAGAGTTAAAGCGCAAACCCTCCTCAGATGGTCTGTACCGAATGCTGCTTGCCCGTTTTTTGTAGTGGATTTGCCCTCGTCAGACGCGGATAGTTCGTCCCACTGACAGGACAATAGGTTGATCATGCAAGACCTCAACGACCTCTACTATTTCGCCAAAGTCGTGGAAGCCGGTGGCTTCGCCGCCGCCGGCCGGCTGCTGGGGATTCCCAAGTCGCGGCTGTCGCGGCGTATCGCCGAGCTGGAAGAACGCCTCGGCGCGCGCCTGCTGCAACGCACTACGCGCCAACTCACCCTCACCGCCGTCGGCGAGCGCTACCTGCGGCATTGCCAGGCCATGCTGCTGGAAGCGGAAATGGCCGATGAGGCGGTCGCCAGCATGTCCAGCGAGCCCCGTGGACGGCTGCGTGTCAGTTGCCCGGTGGGCATGGCCCAGCACATCCTGCCGGAATTGGTGGCCGGGTTTCTGGCGGCGCATCCCCAGGTGCAATTGGAGATGACCCTGGTCAACCGCCGTGTCGATTTGGTCGCTGAAGGCATCGATGTCGCCCTGCGGGTGCGCGAGCTGGGTGATGAGGACCCGTTGCTCGTGACCAAGCGCCTGCGCCAGGCCCAGACCGTGCTGGTGGCCAGCCCCGTGCTGATGCACGGCCGTGAGGTGACGACCCTTGAGGACCTCAAGCAGCTACCGATCCTGGGTGCGTTGGAGGCAGATCGCCTGGTGCATCAACGCATCCTCGATCCCCAGGGCAACACCCACGATCTGGCGATGGAAGCACGGCTGGGTATCGACGATTTCATCGTGCGCAAGGCCAGCGCCATCATGGGCCTGGGTTTTACCGTACTGCCGATGATGTATTGCGAAGAGGAGTTGGCCAACGGCCGGTTGGTGCAACTGCTGCCGGAGTGGTCCTTGCCCGGCGGCTGGTTACAGGCGGTGTACCCCCATCGTCGCGGCGTGTTGCCGGCCATTCGTGCCTGGATCGATTATCTGGAAGAAGGTTTCAAAGGTTGCGGAGACCGCCTGCTATGAAGATGACCGAAGAACAAGTCGCCGCGTTCTGCCTCAGCCTGCCGGGCGCGCGGGAGGATTACAAATGGGGCGGCGTGCGTGTGTTTTCGATTGCGGGCAACAAGATGTTCGCGCTGCAGAACCTAAGGGGTGAGTCGTTGGCATTCAAGGTCGACAAGGCGTTGTTCCTCGGCCATGTGGACCGCCCAGGCATTCACCCGGCACCGTACCTGGCGCGGGCGCAGTGGGTCATTATGAATACGCCGTATCCGTTGGGGGATGAAGAGTTGCGTGGGTTGTTGCGGCGTTCTCACCAGCTTGTCGTCAGCAAGTTGCCCAAGCGCACGCAGGTCGGGTTGTTGCTGGACGATTGAGGCAAAGCACCTTGGTATCTAGTGACTATCGGTTGCTTTGCTTTTGCTTTGCTTTGCTTTGCTTTTGATCTCAGGCGCCCCGTCAACCACGCTGGCCGAACGCAGG
>NZ_JACAQP010000048.1:11040-42055 GCF_013387025.1 Pseudomonas reactans
CCGAGCCTAGGCGAGGTGCCGAGTGGTGGGGCAAGAGCCCTTTGCTTACTTTGGGGCTTTTCCAAAGTGAGCCGCCGTAAGGGCGGAACCCTAAGTGGCCGTGACCGCAGCAACGGATATGTACCCCGACCAGAACACTCGAGCGCCTGACACATAGCCTTCGCGGGCAAGCCCGCTCCCACATTTTGATCTATTTACATCTGATACAGCTCGGTCGACCAGAAGGCCGCCACGGGAGCAAGCTCCCTCGCCACAGGGCTAGAGCACTGAGAGCAAGGTGCCACCGAGGAACAGCTGATCCAGCCAGAACACCTCATGCAGCAACACAATCACCCAAAACAACACCTGGTAAGACACCTTGCGCGTCTTGTGCCGAAACACCTGCTGCGCAATCAACGCCCCCGGCCAGCCGCCCGCCAGTTCCACGGCGTGCAGGATATTTTCCGGGGTGCGCCAGCTGTCGGTGCGGGCCTTGCGTTTGTCACTCCAGTAGAGGAAAAACGCGATCACGCTGACCACGCCATAGGCCGCCAGCGGGATCACGGTCTCGCCGCGCTGCCACACCAACACCGACCCCAGCAACGGCGCGGCGCACAGCAGCAGGAAGATCGCCGCTTTCAGGCGTGGATGCTGGATGTTCAAGGCTTGACCGCCGTCCAGTCGATCCAGCCGAACTGCCAGGTCGCCAGAATCAGCAGGCCGAACGCGATCCGATACCAGGCAAATGCCGCATAGCTGTGGCTGGCGATGAACTTGAGCAAGCCTTTGACGGCAATCATCGCGAAGATGAACGAGGTCACGAACCCGATGGCAAACACAGGAAAGTCCGCCGGCTGGAACAAATCGCGGTACTTGTAGCCCGAATACAACGCGGCACCGACCATGGTCGGCATGGCCAGGAAAAACGAGAATTCGGTAGCGGTCTTGCGCGACAGGCCGAACAGCAGGCCACCAATGATGGTCGCACCGGAACGCGAAGTTCCCGGGATCATGGCCAGGCATTGGGCGAAGCCAATCTTGATCGCATCCTTCCAGGTGATCTCGTCGACGGTATCGGCGTGGGTCCGATGCTGGCGTCGTTCGGCCCACAACATGACAATGCCGCCCACCACCAACGCGGTCGCCACAGTGATTGGATTGAACAGGTAGTGTTTGATCAGGTCGGCGAAGATCACCCCCAGTACCACCGCTGGCAGCACGGCAATGATCAGGTTGACCGTAAAGCGCTGGGCATTGCGTTGGGTCGGCAAACCGATGACCACGTCCAGAATCTTGCGGCGAAACTCCCAGACCACGGCGAGGATCGCGCCCAGCTGGATGATGATGTTGAAGGCTTCGAAACGCTCGCCGCCAAAGCCGATCAAGTCAGCGACGATAATCTGGTGGCCGGTGCTGGAAATCGGCAGGAACTCGGTCAGCCCCTCCACAACGCCAAGAATCAATGCCTGTATGGCAGTCCAAAAATCCATGCTTCCCCCAAAGGTCTTGCTCTATGGCAAGCCTCGTTAATCTTTTTAATGGTTCACTGACGACAAGACGCGGTGTTGAGTTTCAACCCCGACCTGCAAAAATCTTGTGAAAAATCAGACAGTACTCAGGTTTTCCGAATACAGGCCGAAAGCCTATCAGACAAGGCGGAAAAGTCGATGCAGCCCCCACAATTATAAAAAGCACGGAGTGACAGGACGATGAACAGTTTGCGCAATATGTCGATCAGCCGGCGCCTGTGGCTGATCCTGATAGTCGCCGTGCTGATGCTGTTGGCCCTGGGTTTGCTGATGCTCAAGCAGATTCATGACGATCTGTACCAGGCCAAGCGCCAGCAGACCCAACACGTGGTCCAGACCGCCAGCGGCATCCTGACGTTTTATCACGGCCTCGAAACCACGGGTGTGATGACCCGCGAAGCCGCCCAGAAGCAAGCCTTGAGCGCGGTGCGTGGCTTGCGTTACGACCATGACGACTACTTCTGGATCAATGACCTCACGCCCGTGATGATCATGCACCCGGCCAACCCCAAGCTCGACGGCCAGAACCTCTCGGCCATCCGCGACCCTGACGGGTTTGCCGTGTTCAACGAGTTCGTGATCCTGGCCAAGGCCAAGGGCGCCGGCATCGTCAATTATCGCTGGCCGAAACCGGGCGCCGAAGCACCGGTGGCCAAGACCTCGTATATCCAACTGTTCGAACCGTGGGGCTGGATCATCGGCTCCGGTGTGTACGTCGACGATGTGCAGGCCGAGTTCAGCGGCCAGGTCTGGAAAGCCTCGTTCATCGGCCTGGGGATCGCACTGGTGATGGCGCTGCTGGTCTCACTGATCGCCCGCAGTATTGTGCGACCGTTGCAGGACGCAGTGAACGCCATGGGCAACATTGCCAGCGGCGAAAGCGACCTGACCCGCAGCCTCGACACCCACGGCCAGGACGAAGTCACCCAACTGTCCCGGCATTTCAACAGCTTCACCGCCAAGCTGCGCCAGGTAGTGGGCCAATTGCAGGTGTGCGCCAATGCCCTGGGTCAGTCCTCACAGGAGTTGGGCAGCAACGCGACCCAGGCCCATGACCGCAGCCAGCAACAATCCCAGCAGATGGAGTTGGTGGCCACCGCCATCAACGAAGTCACCTACGGCGTGCAGGACGTGGCCAAGAACGCCGAACACGCCGCCAGCGAAATGCGCGACGCCCAGGCCCAGGCGCAGCAAGGCCAGGTGAATATCGACGGCAGCCTGCAGCAGATCGACCAGCTCTCCGGCACCATCAGCCAGGCAGTGGAAGTGATTCGCACGCTGTCTGCGGAAAGTACCCAGATCGGCAGCGTGCTTGAAGTGATCCGCTCGATTGCCGACCAGACCAATCTGTTGGCGCTTAATGCGGCGATTGAGGCGGCCCGCGCGGGCGAACAAGGGCGTGGTTTTGCCGTGGTGGCCGATGAAGTGCGGTTGCTGGCCCAGCGCACGCAAAAATCCACCGCCGAGATCCAGGGCATGATCGAACGCCTGCAAGGCCACTCGGAAGCGGCGGTCAAGGTGATCAGCGACAGCCATAGCGCCTCGCAACTGACCATCGAACAAGCCGGCCAAGCCGGTGCCAGCCTGACCGCGATCGGCCAGGCGCTGCGCAACCTCAACGGCCTCAACGCCTCGATTGCCAGCGCCACCCTGCAACAGGCCCATGTCGTGGAAGACATCAACCAGAACGTCACCCAGGCCGCCGGCCTGTCCCACAGCACCGCACTGGCGGCAGAACAGTCGAGTGTGGCGAGTGCGCATTTGCGTGGCCTGAGCGAACAGCTCGACGGCCTGCTGCGCCAATTCAAGGTCTGAGCGCAACGGCGGTGATTTGTTTACAATCACCGCCCTCTTCCACTCTCCCAAGGAACCACCATGTCCGGGCTTGAACTGTTCGCCGCCGCCCTCGGGGTGATTGCCGTGTGGCTGACCGTCAAGCAAAACCCCTGGTGCTGGCCCATCGGCCTGGTGATGGTGTTGCTCTACACCTGGGTGTTTTTCGACGTGAAACTCTATTCCGACATGCTGTTGCAGGTGGTCTACGCCGCACTGCAAGTCTACGGTTGGTGGCAGTGGACCCGTGCCGGCGAGGTCAAGCAAGGGCGTCAGGTCAGCAGCCTCGGCGTGCCGGCGATCATGGCCAGCCTCGCGGTGGGCGCCGTTGGCAGCCTATTGCTCGGCGCCGCCATGGCTCACTGGACGGATGCCGCCCAGCCTTGGCTCGACGCTGCCCTCACCGGCTTCAGCCTGGTAGCGCAGATGTGGATGGCGCAGAAACGCGTGCAGTGCTGGCCACTGTGGATCGCCGTGGATGTGATCTTCGTCGGGCTGTTCCTCTACAAAGGCCTCTACCTCACCGCCGCGCTCTACGCGCTGTTCACCGTGATTGCCGTGCAAGGCTGGCGTGAATGGCGCGCCGACCCGGCGTTGCACGCATGAAGGTGGTGGTACTGGCCGGCCCGGAATCCAGCGGTAAAAGCTGGCTGGCGGCGGAACTGCAAGCGCATTTCGGCGGGTTGATGGTGGGCGAATACGTGCGTTATTTCATCGATCACCATCAACGCGACACCACCCTGGCCGACATCCCGACCATCGCCCGTGGCCAACTGGCCTGGGAAGACGCCGCCCGCGCCCAGCAACCGGAACTGCTGATCCTCGATACACACCTGCTGACCAACAAGCTCTGGAGCCAGACCCTGTTCGGCGACTACCCGGCCTGGCTCGACAGCGAATTGCTGGCCCGTCATTACGACCTGCACCTGTTGTTGTCGCCGGAGGATGTGGAATGGAGCGCCGACGGCCAACGCTGCCAGCCGCAACTGGCGGATCGCCAGGCGTTTTTCCAGGACAGCCTGGAGTGGATGCAGCAGCATCAACAGCCGGTGCTGGTGATTCGAGGGGATTGGGAAGCGCGCCGAACGGCGGCGTTTGCTGCGGTAGAGAAACTACTGTAGGAGCGAGCTTGCTCGCGAAAATCGCAAGGGCACCGCGTTAATCCAGAACGCCCGCGTTACCGTTGACGTTCTTCGCGAGCAAGCTCGCTCCTACAGTGAGCAACAGCGTTTAGTAACCCAGGGACAGGCCCGTGTTGCGCCGCGGGTCATTCGCGCCATAGAAGCGGTTGTTGCCCACCGGCTTGCCACCCAGGGACGGCGCGCCGACCAGGATTGCCGCCAGGTGGTTGGCATCCTGTGGCCCGGCAAACTTGTGGCCCCAGCTCTCAAGGATCTTCTGGGTATCCGGGCTCACCGCAAAGGTTTCAAGGTTGGTGGTTTCCGGCATCCATTGTTGGTGGAAACGCGGCGCATCCACGGCTTCCTGGATGTTCATCTTGTAGTCGATGACATTCAGGATGGTCAGCAAGGTCGCGGTAATGATGCGACTGCCACCCGGCGTACCCACCACCATCACGGCCTTTCCGTCCTTGGTCACGATGGTCGGGCTCATCGACGACAGCGGCGCCTTGCCCGGCGCGATGGCGTTGGCTTCACCCTGGACCAGGCCGTACATGTTCGGCACGCCGACCTTGACGGTGAAGTCGTCCATTTCATCGTTGAGGATCACCCCGGTCTTGCTCGCCATCACGCCCGCACCGAACCAGTCGTTGAGGGTGTAGGTCACCGAGACCGCATTGCCCCACTTGTCGACGATGGAATAGTGGGTGGTGTTGTTGCCCTCGTGAGGCGAAACGCCCGGCTTGATCGCCTGGGAATCACCCGCCTTTTGCGGCTCGATGACATCGCGCAATTTGGCCGCGTAGTTTTTGTCCAGCAGGTGCTCGATCGGGTTCTTCACGAAGTCCGGGTCGCCGAGGTAGCTGTTACGGTCTACATAGGCGTGGCGCATCGCTTCGATCTGATAGTGCAGGCCCTGGGCCGAGTGATAGCCGAGATCGGCCATCGGGTAGCCTTCGAGGATGTTCATGATCTGGCAGATCACCACGCCGCCCGAGCTTGGAGGCGGTGCCGAGACCACGTGGTAGCCACGGTAGTCGCACTCGATGGGCGCCAGTTCGCGGGTCTTGTACTTGTCGAGGTCAGCCTGGGTGATGATGCCCTTGCCGGCCTGACTGGAGTCCACCAGGGCCTTGGCCACCCAGCCTTTATAGAAACCGTCGCTGCCCTTGGCCGAGATTTCCTTGAGGGTCTTGGCCAGGTCTTTCTGCACCAGCTTCTGGCCGACCTGCATCGGCTGGCCGTTGTGCAGGAAGATCCCGCGCATGTCCTGGTCTTTTTCGAACTCGCCGGTGGCGGTGTGCAGCAGGTCGATATCGCCCTGCTCCAGCTCGAAGCCGTTTTCCGCCAGCTTGATCGCCGGGGCGATGACTTGGGCGCGCTTGAGGGTGCCGTATTTGCTCAGGGCCAGTTCCATGCCCGAGACGGTGCCGGGCACGCCTACGGCCAGGTGGCCCTTGGCGCTGAGGCCCTCAATGACATTGCCGTCTTTGTCCAGGTACATGTTGGCGGTGGCCGCCAGCGGGGCTTTTTCGCGGAAGTCGAGGAAGGTCTTGCGCCCGTCGGCCAGTTGCACAGTCATGAAACCGCCGCCGCCCAGGTTGCCCGCCGCCGGGTACACCACAGCCAGCGCGTAGCCAACGGCCACGGCCGCATCGACCGCGTTGCCGCCGGCCTTGAGCACATCCACGCCCACGTGAGTTGCCAAATGCTGGGCCGTCACCACCATGCCATTTTCACCGGCCACCGGGGCCTGTGAAGCGGCGTGCACACCACTGACTGTCAAGACCAGGGCGGTGGCTATCAAGGTACGGCTGAAGGGTTGGTATTTCATCCATGGCTACTCTAGTTATTGAGACGCACCAAAATAGCCCGCCGTGAATTTAATCCCCAGCGCAATGGCGTTTTTATTACAGAACTTGTCGGTCATAGAACGGACGCGAAAAACCCCATGCTATATTTCGCGCCCAGACTGTCTGACCAGGCACTTTCACATGGCGATCAAGAAGACCGGCATCCGCGCTCAACAGGCCGACCAGACGCGCGCGCGCATCCTGCAGGCGGCGGTCAAGGTGTTCACCCGTGACGGTTACTCCGGCGGGCGTGTCGACAGTATCTCCAAGGAGGCCGACTCCAACGACCGCATGCTCTATTACTATTT
Source organism: Pseudomonas reactans (assembly GCF_013387025.1). Taxonomy (NCBI): domain Bacteria; kingdom Pseudomonadati; phylum Pseudomonadota; class Gammaproteobacteria; order Pseudomonadales; family Pseudomonadaceae; genus Pseudomonas; species Pseudomonas reactans. The sequence goes on from NZ_JACAQP010000048.1 coordinate 17,664, forward strand.
CGGCAGCAAGGAACACCTGTTCGTTTGCGTGCTGGAACACACCTACGAGCAATTCAACAAAGCCGAAAGCAAGCTCAAGCTGAACCTGGACGCACCGGAGCAGGCGCTGCGTGACCTGGTGGCGTTTATCTGGCATTACTACATCAAGCACCCGGAATTCGTGGCAATCCTGAGCATCGAAAACCTGCACCAGGGCAAGCACGCGCAACAGTCCGGCGAGATGCGCAGGTTGTCTGGGGAAGCGGTCGGCGTGCTGCGCCCGATCATCGAGGCGGGCCAGGCCCAAGGCGTGTTTCGCCTGGATGTGGACCTCAAGCACGTGTACTTGATGATCGCCTCGCTGTGCTACTTCTATAATTCCAACCGCCACACCCTCAGCTCGTTCCTCGGTGAAGACCTGGCAAACAAAGGCCAGCAACAGGATTGGCTGGGGTTTATCAGTGACCTGGTGCTGCGTGGGGTATCTCCCATCCCCCTGTAGAAACGCAATCCAAATGTGGGAGCGGGCTTGCTCGCGAACGCGGAGTGCCAGTCGCTGCAGATGTTGACTGGACAACCGCATTCGCGAGCAAGCCCGCTCCCACAGTTTTTATCGCGCAGTGTCAGTGAGTACCGGGGTTGGCGCGCAGGTGGGCGACTTTCTGTTCCAGGCCTTTCCACTGTGGCGCATTCGGCGCGAACTTGCCGCGAAGGTAGGCCACCAGATCAGCCACCTGGCTATTGGACAAACTGTCCTTGAACCCCGGCATATACCCCAGGTCCTTGGTCGCCGGGTTGCTGATGCCTTGCAAAATCACCTTGATCAAATTATCCGGCTGATCGCTGTGTACATTGGTATTGGTCGCCAACGACGGGCTCACCCCAAACAGCTTCGGCCCCAGGCCATCCGCATGGCAGGCCTTGCATGAACCTTCGAACACTCGTCGGCCATTGGGATTTGGAACGGTAGCGGCAGCGGCCACCTGGGCCTCGGCCGCCGCTTCGCTGTTAAGTGACGCCAGGTACACCGCCATCGCACGAATATCCGCCTTGGGCAATTTCGACAACTCACTCACCACCGGTCCCATCGGGCCTGCGGCCACGCCGTGGGCGTCGGAATAGCCGGTGCTCAGGTAGGTAAACAATTGGTCTTCGGTCCACGGCGTCGGGGCCTTCGACAACCCTGTCAACGCTGGCGCCTCCCAGCCATCGACCATGCCGCCCGCCAGGAAGGACTTGCCGCCCTTCTCCGCGCCCATCAGGTTGCGCGGGGAATGACACGCGGCGCAGTGGCCCAGGCCGTTGACCAGATAATTGCCGCGATTCCATTGTTCGCTGCGCTCAGGCTGCACTGAGATTTCACCGCGCCGCAGGTTCAGTGCATTCCAGCCCGCCATCAACGGCCGCAGATTGAACGGAAAGCTCATCGCATTCGGCGTCGGCGCCTGGCTCACCGGGGCCTGGGACATCAAATAGGCATACAGGGCCTGCATGTCCGCGTCATTGATATTGCGAAACGCCGTATAGGGAAACGCCGGATACAGATTGCGCCCGTCACGACCAATGCCGTCCCGCATCGCCCGCTCGAACGCCGGGTAGGACCAGGCGCCGATGCCGGTCTTCACGTCCGGGGTAATATTACTGCTGTACAGCGTGCCGAACGGCGTTTCCATGGCCAGCCCACCGGCATTGGTCGCGCCGCCAGGCGCCGTGTGGCACACCGCACAATCACCCACCGCCGCCAGCAACCGCCCGCGCTCCAAAGTGGCCTTGGACCAAGTGCCGTCGCTGGGCGGTGCAATCGGTGCGATTTCACTGTGGAACGGCCAGGCTGTCGCGAGCACCGCACCCAACGTGGCGAACAGCGCACCAAACCACCATTTGCGGCGTTTCTCCGGCGACTTGGCAGGTTCGCCCAAGCTGCCCGCGTTCAATGCCGCCAGCACCCGCTCCGGGGTGATCGGCAGTTCGCGAAAACGGATGCCGGTGGCGTCATAGATCGCATTGGCAATCGCCGCGGCGCTGGGCACCGACGCCGACTCACCGGCACCCATGGGTGGCTGGTCCTGGCGCGGCATCATCATCACGTCAATCTTTGGCACTTCGGGGAAGGTCAGGATCGGATAACCACCCCACTCCTTGCTCGCCACCGTCGACTCTTCAAAGGTCACCCGCTCCTTCAACACACGGCTGGTCGACTGGATCACATTGCCGTGGATCTGGTGCTGCACCCCGGCCGGATTGATCATCATCCCCGAGTCATGCCCGATCACCACGCGGGTCACCGACACATCGCCGGTCTGTTTGTCGATAGCCACATCCGCCACCCACGCCGCCCAGGCCGCGCCGAAACCGGGGAATTTGCTGTGGATATAGCGCGCATAGGCGAAGCCACGGCCACGCAACAGGTGATCCTCGTTGGCGGTTTGCATCGGCGCCGTGCGCGGCACCCAGTTGGCGCGTTCGGCGGTGGATTTCACCAGGTCGATGGCGCGCTCGTCCTTGAGGTAACGCAGGCGGTATTCCACCGGGTCGACGCCAGCGGCGAACGCCAGTTCGTCGATGTAGGACTCGTGGGCAAAGGTGTTGGGCAAGGCCGACACGCCGCGCATCCACGAGGCGCGCACGATGGGCGCCATGTCGTTGATGGTCACGCGCAGGTTGTCGATGTCATAGGGCGGGATCGAAGTGCGGTCGCCCATCTCGAACATCGCCGCCACTGGCTCGACGCGGCCGGTCAGCAGCAACGCCAGGGTCGGTGCGCCATTGGAGGGGTAGCTGGTTTCAAAGTCGTAGGCGGCGATGCTGCCGTCGGCGTTGAGGCCGCCGTCGACATCCATCAGTTGCGCGGTGCCCTTTGGCTCCCACAGGTGTTCCTGCTCGCGGGTCAATTGCACGCGCACCGGCTTGCCCACCGCACGGGACAACAGCAAGGCATCGGCGCAGACGTCATCCGCGCAATTGCGCCCATAACAACCGGCGGCCTCCATGCGAATCACATCAATCAGCGCTTCATCGCACTCCAGCAACCACGCCAGGTCGGCGCGCAACAGATGCGGATTCTGGCTGCCCGACCACACTCGGCTGCCGGTCGGCGAGTAATCCGCCACACCGCAGGAGGGGCCGATCGAACCGTGCATCTGGTACGGCCAGAGATAACTGCGCGGCATACGTTGGCTGGCGCCGGCCAGGGCTTCATCGACATGGCCCTGGTCAAGCACGGTACGGCGTACGCGTGGGTTGTCGCGGATGGCCTGTTCGACATCGCTCATGTCCGGTAACGCGTGGTGCCAGGGTTTCCAGTGCACCTGCAACTCGCTGGCAGCCTTGGCGGCCTGCTCTTCACGCAGCGCCACCACGCCGACAAAATCGCGGATCACCACCACCGCGACAATGCCGGGGATATGCGCGATGGACGCTTCATCCACACTCAACAGGCTGTTGCCGACAAAGTCGCCGCAATCAAGCCCGGCATACGGCGGGCGAATCACCCGACCATGCAGCATGCCCGGCACGCGCATGTCGTGTACGTAGGTCAGCTCGCCCGTGGCTTTGCCGGGGATATCCACTCGCGCAGCGCCCTTGCCCACCAGGCGGTAATCCTCGATGGGTTTGAGCGGCGCGTCACCGCTGATGCGCAGTTGGTCATGCTGGCCGCCAACCAGTTCGGCATATGTCGTGGAGCGCCCATCTGCCGCGTGAATGACGCCAGCATCGACCTTCAGGCTGGCCGTGCTCACACCCAGGCGCCCCGCCGCCCGCGCCAACAGGAAACGCCGCGCTTCGGCTGCGGCATTGCGCAGGGGCACCGCGGATATCTGCAAGGTTGCACTGGCGATGGTTGCCCCTTGGTTGGGCACACGCTCGGTGTCGCCGAGCACCATCTTCACCTGCTCCATCGCCAGGTCGAGCTCTTCGGCGACGATCTGCGCCAACGACGTGCGAATGCCGGTGCCCAGGTCCACATGGCCATTGAACGCGTACACCAGACCATCATCGTTTACCGCGATAAACAGCCCAAGTTCCTTGGGTTTCACAGTGGGCGAGCCGCCCTTGGCCACCGGCCCCGAAGGCGGCAACACATCATCGACAATCAACAAAACGCCGGCCTTGGCCAGCCACTGGTCACGGGAAAGGGGGGTGTCGGTCATAGTCATCAATCCACGGTCATCAGGCGGGCCGCACGCAGCACGGCGCGCAGGATTTCGATATGGGTGCCGCAACGGCAGAGGTTGCCCGACAGCTCGTTGCGCACCTCGGCTTCGCTGGGGTTGGGGTTACGGTCGAGCAAGGCCTTGGTAGTCATGATCATGCCGTTGAGGCAGTAGCCACATTGCGCGGCCTGCTCGTCGATAAAGGCTTGTTGCACCGGGTGCGGATCCTGGCGCGAGCCCAGGCCTTCCAGGGTGACAATCTCGCGGCCTGCGGCACCCGACAACGGAAACACACAGGAACGGGCCGCCACCCCATCGATGATCACGGTGCAGGCACCGCACTCCCCGAGGCCGCAGCCGTATTTGGGGCCATTGAGTTGCAGGTCATTGCGCAGCACCAGCAACAGCGGCGTGTCCGCCATGGCGCTGACGTCGTTTTTTTGCCCATTGACCTCAAGCGTTACCGTGATGTGCTGGCTGATCATTCGCTTCGCCCGTAACAGTTGGTGAAGTAGGCACTACATCAAACAGTCAAAAAAAAGCGTCGCGGACCTGGGGTCTCACGACACACTTGACGGATGAAGTGGCTACTACATGAACTCAGAGCAAGATCAATGCCAGCCGGGATTATTCCTGCGGGTCGTCGATCATCTTGCGCAACAGGAACAACACCGCGACCCGTTCGGCCGGGTTGAGATTGCTCAGGGTCAATTCGCTGATCTGCGCAGCGCGCGGCGCGGTCTGGGCGACCAGTTCGGCGCCTGCCGGGGACAGGTCGACCACCACTTTGCGCTTGTCCTGCGGGTCCGGTTCCAGGCTGATCAGTTCCTTGGCCTTGAGTCGCTCGACGATGCCGCGAATGGTCGCCTGGTCCACGGCCGTGGCCTTGACCAGTTCGGTCAGGGAGCTTGCACCGTGATCGCGCAGGGCACACAGGGTGACGAACTGCACGGCGGTGAGTTGGGAGTCGCCGACATTCTGCTGAAAGATCGCCAAGTGGCGCTGGTAGGCCTTGCGCAGCAGGTGACCGACTTGTTCAGAAAAGACGTAGGAATCTGGCACGGCGAGGCTCGGTGGGTGGCTAACGATGGGGATGCATATTAACCCTGTAGGAGCGAGCTTGCTCGCGAAGGTGGTCAACGATAACGCGGGGAACCTGGGTCCCCGCGTTGTTATTGCGTTTTTCGCGAGCAAGCTCGCTCCTACAGGGGTGGGATGGTCAACGGGCCAGTGAGGCTGGCGGGGCGACGACGTCACCGGCGATGACCACTGCTTCATCATCCAGGTACACGTCACAATTGCGCAGCGGAATATCCATATGGCACGGCGTCTTGCGCGTCCCGCCCACTTCGGTATTCGGCCCGGTGGAGAACAGGAAGTTGCCATAGAACGCCCGCGCGTCCATGCACATGCCGTCGTTCTTGTCGTGCAAGCCCATGGCCGTCCACTGCGCCCGTGGCTGCAGGCCCCAGCCGATGTGGGAGATGCCGTACACCTCAGGGTCGTTGAAGTACTTCATGTAGTCACGCAGGTACTCGGCCTCGAATCCCCCGTGGATCTTGGTGATGAAGCCCTTCTCGATCTCCAGGGTGATCTTCTCGCGGGTATAGGTCTTGAACGGCAGCAGGATGTCACCGATGTCCAGCACCAGCACGCCTTCGGCGGTTTCTTCGTTGGGCCAGGAGAACAGGAAACCACTCGGCCAATGATCCCAGCGCCCCGGTTCATCGGCAAAACCGTATTCGGTGACCGACGGGTACTGCCCCAAGGCGGCGCGGAAGTCACTGCCGGCACGGGATTTCACGTGGATTGAGCGTGCCTTTTTCAGCAACTGCTCGGCCGCCAGCACGCGCACTTTGTCTTCTTTGGTCGGCAGCATGCGCGCCAGCACTTCAGGCGGCTCCACCGCAAGCAGAATGCGCGTGCCGGTCTTGAGGATCTGCTCCTGCTCCGGCGAGTGCAGCAGCATCATGGTGTCGACGATCAGGTCGGCGGCCTCCAGGGCACGCTGGGCGGCGATATTGCCGGTAAGCGCGGTGTCGCCGCAGTAGGCGGTCATGTCGTTACCCATCGCCCTGGGATGGTTGAACGACGGCAATTCCACCGCATACACCTTGGCCCCCAGGCGCTGCGCGGCGTCCATCGCGGCGCGCACGGTGCGCGGGTCGGAGTAATGGCTCTTGAGCACGGCAACGCTCTGGGTCGGGTCGACCTTGGACAGCGTCAACACGTGTTCAAACATCTGGGTCAGTTCGCAATCGCTTACCGGCATTTTCCTGTCTCCTGTGGGCCTGCACCAAGTTCAGGCACTGCGCTTCACTCTAGTGCATTTTTATAGCGTATACGCCATTTAATAACGATAAGACCCGAATTGACGGAAGACTGCAAGCGGCGCACAAAAACGTTACCTATCGAAACAAACCCAGCATTTATTAATAACAACGCGTTACACAGGATAACTACGGCCAAAAAATAAATTTTCAAACACAGGCTTCCCATTTCAAAAAATGAGCGTATACACTTTAAAAACCTTGCGGACAGACGCCGCCAAAAATCAAAAAGAGAGAGGAACACGCCCCATGGGAAGCACTCAGAAAATCGCCATCGTCGGCGCAGGCCTGGGCGGTGCCGCCGCGGCCACCCTGTTGCAGCAAGCCGGCTTCGACGTGGATGTCTACGAGCAGGCGCCGGAGTTTTCCCGGTTGGGCGCGGGGATCCACATGGGCCCCAACATCATGAAAATCTTCCGCCGCATGGGCATTGAAAAGCAGCTGGACCTGATGGGTTCGCACCCCGAGCACTGGTTCAGTCGTTGCGGCGAGAGCGGCGACTACCTGTCACGCATCCCGCTCACCGGCTACGGCGCGTCCTACATCACCGTGCACCGTGGCGACCTGCATGCGCTGCAGATGTCCACCCTCAAGCCCGGCACCCTGCACTTCAACAAGCGCCTGGAAACCCTTGAAGAAACCGACACCCAGGTACGCCTGACCTTCGCCGACGGCCAGGTGACCTACGCCGACATCGTGATCGGCGCCGACGGCATCAACTCCAAGATCCGCGAAGAACTGCTCGGTGTGGAAAAACCGCTGTACAGCGGCTGGGTCGCGCACCGTGCGCTGATCCGGGGTGACCAACTCGCCAAGTACGACCTGAAGTTCGAAGACTGCATCAAGTGGTGGACCGAAGACCGCCACATGATGGTTTACTACACCACCGGCAAGCGCGACGAGTACTACTACGTGACCGGTGTGCCCCATGCCGAATGGGACTTCCAGGGCGCGTTCGTCGACAGCAGCCGCGAAGAGATGTTCGACGCCTTCAAGGGCTACCACCCCACCGTCCAGGCCCTGATCGAATCCACCGAAAGCGTGACCAAATGGCCGCTGCGCAACCGCAACCCGCTGCCGTTGTGGAGCCGTGGCCGTCTGGTACTCCTCGGCGATGCCTGCCACCCGATGAAACCGCACATGGCCCAGGGCGCCGGCATGGCCATCGAAGACGCCGCCATGCTCACCCGCTGCCTGCAGGAAACCGGCATCAGCGACTACCGCACCGCGTTCCAGCTCTACGAAGCCAACCGCAAGGAACGCGCATCCCGCGTGCAGGCCGTGTCCAACGCCAACACCTGGCTGCGCACCCAGGAAGATCCAGCCTGGGTCTACGGCTATGACCTGTACGCCCAGGAACTGAAATCGGGGGTGGCCGCGTGAGCACTTTTCTCTACGGCGGCAACGTGCAGGCCAACGGCATTCGCCAGCACTACCTGCGTTACGGCGGCAAGGGACCGGCGCTGATCCTGATCCCCGGCATCACCAGCCCAGCCATCACCTGGGGCTTTGTCGCCGAGCGCCTCGGCACGCAGTTCGACACCTACGTGCTGGATGTGCGTGGTCGCGGGCTGTCCTCGTCCGGCCCTGAGCTGGATTACAGCGCGGACACTTGCGCCGAGGACATCGGTGCCTTTGCCGACGCACTGAACCTGGACAGCTACCACCTGATGGGCCATTCCATGGGTGCCCGCTTTGCCGTGCGCAGTGCCGTCAAACACCCTCAAGGCGTGAAGCGCGTGGTGCTGATCGACCCACCGGTCTCCGGCCCGGGCCGACGCGAATACCCGAGCAAGCTGCCGTGGTACGTGGACTCCATCCGCCAATCCCTGGTCGGCATGGACGCGCAGGCGATGCGCGCCTTCTGCGCCACCTGGACCCAGGAACAACTGCAACTGCGCGCCGAATGGCTGCACACCTGCTACGAGCCCGCCATCGTGCGTGCCTTCAATGACTTCCACGAAGTGGATTTCCACCAGGACCTGCCCCACCTCAAGGCCCCTGCCCTGTTGATGGTGGCCGGGCGTGGCGGCGTGATCCTTGATGAGGACATTGCCGAAATCCAGGACCTGCAACCGAGTATCCACGTCGCCCGCGTGCCAGACGCCGGCCACATGATTCCGTGGGACGACCTCGACGGTTTCTTCGTCGCCCTCGGCGACTTCCTCACACAATAAGAATGGAGACCCCCATGCAGAAGCCTTACCGCATCGGCCAAATCGTGCCGAGCTCCAACACCACCATGGAAACCGAGATTCCGGCGATGCTCACCGCGCGCCAGGCGATCCGTCCCGAGCGCTTCACCTTTCACTCCAGCCGCATGCGCATGAAGCAAGTACGCAAGGAAGAACTGGCGGCCATGGACGGCGAATCCGACCGTTGCGCTGTCGAGTTGTCCGACGCCAAGGTCGACGTGCTGGGTTATGCGTGCCTGGTGGCAATCATGGCCATGGGCTTGGGTTATCACCGCAACTCCGAACAGCGCCTGCGCAAAGCCACCGCTGACAACGACGCCAACGCGCCCGTGATCACCAGCGCCGGCGCCTTGATCGAAGGCCTGAAAGTGATGGGCGCCAAGCGCATCGCGATTGTCGCGCCGTACATGAAACCGCTGACTGAGCTGGTGGTGAACTACATCCGTGAAGAAGGCTTTGACGTCGTGGACTGGCGCGCCCTGGAAATTCCCGACAACCTCGAAGTGGCCCGCCACGACCCGGCCAACCTGCCAGCCATCGTCGCCGGCATGAACCTGGAAGGCGTCGACGTGATCGTGCTGTCTGCCTGCGTGCAGATGCAGTCGCTGCCGGTGGTGGCCAAGGTCGAGGCACAAACCGGCAAACCGGTGCTGACCGCCGCCATTGCCACCACCTACGCGATGCTTAAGGCATTGGATCTGGAGCCCATCGTGCCGGGTGCCGGTGCCCTGCTCTCTGGCGCTTACTGAGGGGGTTGAAAGATGAGTGAACAATCCGCCGACGCCAACTACCAGGGCGTGTGGGGCAACCGCATCGGCTTTGGCAAAAAGGCCGCCCTGCTGATGATCGACTTCATGCAGGGCTACACCACCGAAGGCGCGCCGCTGTTCGCGCCCGGCGTGGTCACGGCCGTGGCGCAAAGCGTCGAGCTGCTCGCCACCGCACGCCAACACGGGATTGCGGTAGTCCACACCAATATCCGCTACCATCCCGGCCATTTCGTCGATGGCGGGATCTGGGTGAAAAAAGCCCCGGTGATGAAGGACATGGTCGAAGGCAACCCACTCGCGGCGTTCTGCGCCGAAGTGCTGCCACTGGCCGAGGAAGTCGTCATTACCAAACAGTACGCCAGTGCGTTTTTCGGCAGCAGCCTGGCGCCGATGCTGCATGCCCAAGGCATCGACACCGTCGTGCTGGCCGGCTGTTCCACCAGCGGCTGCATCCGCGCCACGGCGGTGGATGCGGTGCAACACGGGTTTCGCACCATCGTCGTGCGCGAATGCGTCGGCGATCGGCACCCGGCGCCCCATGAGGCCAACCTGTTCGATATCGACAGCAAGTATGGCGACGTGGTGAGCAAGCAGGAGGCAATGCGCAAGTTCAGGGAGCAATAAGACGTTATTAAGAACTGCGCCATAGAGCGTGGTCTTGAAAAAACTGAGGCCTGAAGGTAGGCACCTTACCTGTGGCGAGCGAGCTTGCTCGCGCTGGAGTGCGTAGCGCTCCCAGCTTTTTGGGGCTGCTGCGCAGCCCAGCGGGAGCGAGCTCCCTCGCCACAGGTAACTGCAACACCGAAAGCTCTCAGTCTTCTGACACTGCCTTTGGAAGTCGCTTCTACAGCACTCCGAAGTGCTGGAACAAAAGCGGCTGTATAAAAACCATAAGTCACCGCCAGGAGACACCCAATGCCCATTGCGAATGCAGCGCCCGCGACCACGGTCGCAGACCCCGTCAACACGCTTTACCACAAGATCACCTGGAAGCTGATCCCCTTCCTGTGCTTCTGCTACCTCGCCGCCTACCTGGACCGCATCAACATCGGCTTCGCCAAATTGCAGATGCTCGACCAGTTGCAGTTCAGCGAAACCGCGTTCGGCCTCGGCGCCGGGCTGTTCTTTGTCGGCTATATCATCTTTGAGGTCCCCAGCAACCTGGTGCTGGAGCGGGTCGGCGCGAAGATCTGGATCGCGCGCATCATGATCACTTGGGGCCTGCTTTCGGCCTGCACCATGCTGGTCACCTCCACGACCCAGTTCTACATCCTGCGTTTCCTGCTCGGCGCCGCCGAGGCGGGCTTTCTTCCGGGTGTGCTGTACTACCTCACCACCTGGTTTCCCACCCACCGACGCGGGCGCATCATCGCGTTGTTCATGATCGGCCTGCCACTCTCCAGCGTGATCGGCGGCCCGCTGTCCGGCTGGATCATGGGCCACTTCGATCACATGGGTGGCCTGCGTGGCTGGCAGTGGCTGTTCCTGATCGAAGCGGTGCCCAGCGTGTTGCTGGGCGTGCTGACCTTCTGGGCCCTGCCCAATACCTACCAGCAAGCCAAATGGCTGTCGGACGAGGAAAAGGCCCTACTGGAAACCGAGTTGCGCAAGGACGACGCCGACGGCTCCGCCAGCAAACACAGCTTCCGTGACGGTTTCTTCAACCTCAAGGTCTGGATGCTTGGCGGTATCGACTTCTCGATCCTGCTCAGCGCCTACGCCATGGGCTTCTGGATGCCGACGTTCATCCGCAATGCCGGGGTCACCGACACCTTCCATATCGGCGTGCTCACTGCACTACCGAGCGTCGCCGCCCTGCTCGGCATGCTGCTGATCGGCGCCAGCTCCGACAAACACCGCGAACGCCGCTGGCACATCATCGTGCCGTTTTTCATCGGCGCGGCGGCCATGGCCACCAGCACGTTCTTTATCCATAACGTGGCGGCCACCGTGGCGCTGTTTGCGATTGCCTCGGCGGCGATCATCGGCGCGGTGCCGGTGTTCTTCAGCCTGCCGGCGACCTTTCTCAAAGGCACTGCGGCGGCCACCGGTTTTGCCCTGGCCTGTTCGGTGGCGAATATCGCAGGCCTGGTGAGCAACTCGTTGATGGGCGTTGCGATCGACGTCACAGGCAGCAGTGCGGGTGCCTTGTGGTTTTTCGCCGGCTGCCTGATCCTCAGCAGCTTCCTGGTCATCGCCTTGCCGGCGAAACTGGTGAACCGTTAACAACAACAATTTTTCGGATGAATCACCATGCAAGGTTTCCTGAAAAGCTGCGCACTGCTGGTTGCCGTCGGCCTGTGTGCCGGCACCACCCAGGCTGCGGAGAAAGTCATTTTCGACACCGATTTCAACGTGCTCAACGATGACGGCCAGGCCTTCATCATGCTCGCCCAGCTCCATGCGCAAAAACGCATCGAGTTGCTGGGCATGACCCTGGTCAGCGGCAACGCCTGGGTCGACCAGGAGCAGGTTGATGCGCTCAAGGCCGTGGAGCGCATGGGCGTGGAGAAAGAGGTGGGCGTCTACTCCGGCGCTGCCTACCCGTTGCTGCATGACTACGCCACCTACGAGGCGGAAAAGGCGCTGTTCGGCTCCGGCTGGCCGGGGGCATTCAAGAACCCCCGCCCTACTTCACCCAAGCAGTTGATCGCGCCACCCGATGGCCTGGCGACACACACCCAATTGCGCAAGGAAACCGCCGCGCAATTCATCGTCGACAGCGTGCGCGCCAACCCGCATCAGGTAACAATCCTGGCGGTCGGGCCGCTGACCAACCTCGCCCTGGCGATTCGTTCGGCGCCGGATATCGTGCCGTTGATCAAGCGCATCGTGTACATGGGAGGTGCCCTGGAGATTCCGGGCAACACCACGCCGGCGGCGGAATTCAACTGGTGGTTCGACCCGGAGGCCGCGAAGATCGTGTTGCGCTCGCCGATCGAGCACGTGATTTTCCCGAATGATGTGTGCGAGAAAGTCACCTTCGACAAAACGGTGTACCAGCGCGTGATTGCCCAGAAAGGCGCGATTGCCGATCTGTACAAGCACGAGTTCGGCCCCTTGTTCGACAAGGACCCGAGCTACCACAGCTTTACCTGGGACAGCTTGCCGGCGCTGTACCTGGTCAACCCGGACATCGTCACCGAGTCCCGGGATCTGTGGGTGGATGTGGATGCCACCTTCGGCGCCGACTACGGCCGTGCACTCGGCTACCAGAAAGGCGCCCCTGTGGGCACGCAGAAGGCCAAGGTGGTGTTCGGCGTGGACCAGAAGAAATTCTGGGATGGCTACGTCAACCTGGTGACCTTGCCAACGCCGGTCAAGCACTGACCGGTTGAGCGCTCCCACCTTGCGTGGGAGCGCGCTCCCTTCACCCTGCCAACGCAAACCCGCGCTGCAGGTCCTCGATCAGCGCCGCCACATCTTCCAGTCCGATATGCAGGCGCACCACCGGGTTTAGCCCTCGGTCCGCCGCGCTGTCGCGGTCCTGGGTATCGGCGATAGTGACCAGGCTTTCATAGCCGCCCCATGAAGCGCCCAATCCGAACAGTTGCAGGCCGTCGATAAAGCGTTCGAGGTAGGCCGGGTCAGTGCTGTTCAATTCAAATGAGAGCAAGCCATTGCTGCCGGTGAAGTCCCGACGCCACAGCGCATGCCCGGGATGCCCAGGCAATGCCGGATGGAACACGCGCTTGACCTGGGGCTGGGCCTGCAACCACAGCGCGACATCCAGCGCCTGTCGCTCATGCACATCCAGGCGCGAGGCCAGGGTGCGTGCACCGCGCAGGATCAGGTAGGCATCGTCGGCACTCACGGCATTGCCGAAGGTATCGCTCATCCGGCCCAGCGCCGGCCACGCGGCCTGGGTGGTGCACACACTGCCCATCATCACGTCGCTGTGGCCGCCGAGGTATTTGGTGAGGGCCATGATGGAAATATCCGCGCCCAACGCCAGCGGTCGATACAGGTAACCCGAGCCCCAGGTGTTGTCCACGGCCAGCAGGATATTGCGCGGTTTGCACAACGCGGCAATCGCGGGCAGGTCGCACAGTTCGTAGAGCAACGAACCCGGGACTTCGGCGTAGACCAGTTTGGTATTGGCTTGCAACTGGGCTTCCAGGCCCTGACCATCCGGCGAGAAATAGCTGACCTCAACACCAAACGCTTGCAGGAATTCACGGGCCAATTTGCGTACCGGCGAATACACCGCATCAGTGATCAGCACGTGATCGCCAGGCCGCAGGTAGGCCAGGAACACCTGGGCCGCTGCGGCAAGGCCGGTGCCGTAGAGGCGCGTGCGATAACCTCCCTCCAACTCGGTGACCAGGTCCTCCAGAGCGTGGGAGGTCGGATTGCCGCGTGCGCCGTAGGTCAACACCCGCTCGCTGTCACGGCGGGCGCGGGCGTCACGCATCTGCGCCAGGTTGTCGAACAGCACGGTGCTGATGCGCGTAATCGGCACGTTGACTGCACGGCCGCCATGGCCTTTTTCGGTGCGGGCCGCGTGTATCAACCGAGTGCGCACGCGCGACGGCGGGGCCAGCGGCTTGAGACTGGCAATTTCCGCCGCGCTCATCTGCGCCAGCAGGCCGATTTCCCAGGCCAGGTACTGGCGCGCGGCATCCTTGTTGCCGCTGTGACGGTCGTGGGTGAAGAACAGGAAATCGATGCACTGCGCGTCGGGCGGGTTTTGCGCGTCTTCAGTCACCGGCAGGCCAGCGGCGGCCCAGGCGGTAAAACCGCCGTCAAGCAATTGTGCCGACAGGCCTTCGGCAGCAAAGGCCGCCAACGCAGGATCATCCGCCACCAGCACCAACGGGCGATGGTCGGTTTTGAGCAGCGGGCGAATCGACCAGCGCGAACCTGCAATATGACCTTTGCGAAACGCCATGCTCGGACGCAAGTCGATCAGGTTCACATCGTTCAATTCAAGGGCCAGCGCCTGGGCATTGATCAACGGCAGCGGCTCATAGGCCACCGGCTGCAACACCGGCAAGGCCAGGCCACTGCCGATGCCACCGCTCAATACATACGCCTCATGCCCCAACTGGCGCAGCCAACTGGCAACAATCGGGGCACGCACACCATCACTGTCTACCAGCACAATGCGCGCCTGGCGCACGCCAATGTACAGGTCGGTGGACTGGATCAACTGCCCGCCCGGCGTATGTTGCGCACCCGGCAATGTGCCGAGGGCGAACTCTTCAGCCGTGCGCACGTCGCACAGAAACAGACTACGTTGGGCGTCATCGGCCCACTGACGCACCTGATCCGCCGACACAGTCACCACCCCTGCCCGCTCGGCCAATCGCTGCGCGGCCTGGCGCTGCTGGGCAAGGTCGCTGCTGACGTGATCCGCATATCGCCGGGTGCTGCCGTGTTCCAGTTGGAAATCTTCCAGGTACCAGCCCTGGGTGCCGTTTTCCAAGGCATAGATCGGATTCTTCAGACCCAGGTTGATCAGGGTCTGCGCGCCGATGATGCTGCGGGTGCGTCCGGCGCAGTTGACCACGATGGGCGTGCTGTCATCCGGCACCAAGTCATGCACGCGGTAGCCCAGTTCACCGTTGGGGCAGCAGATGGAACCGGGAATGGTCATCTTGCGGTATTCATCGAACGGCCGGCCGTCCAGCACCACCAACGGTTCACCGCGCGCTTGCCAGTCCGCCAATTGCCGAGCAGTCACATGCGGTGTGTGACTGGCCTCTTCGACCAACTCGCCAAACGCCTTGGATGGCACGTGCACCCCGGCAAACAGCTGCAAGCCGGCGGCCTGCCAACCCTCGGCGCCTCCTTCCAAGACATGCACACGGCCATAGCCCAGCCCCTCCAAACGCGCTGCGGTGCGCGCTGCAACGTCACCGCCATCCTGGTCGTAAATCACCAGGCGCACCTGGGGGTTAGGCGCCAGTCGGCGTACCTCCAGCTCCAGACGGCTATAGGGCAGGTTCACCCCGTGAAACAGGTGGGCTTCACCGTATTGGCCGTGTTCGCGCACGTCGAACAGGGCGATTTCCTGCCCGTCGAACAGCCATTGCTGCAGTTGACTGGGGGTGATGGTCTGGCTCATGGAAGTCCCAACAATTGAAGAAAAGAGTTACTGCAACGCCAACGAACGTTCGCCCGCGGCCACTTCGCGACCCTTGGCATAGGCACGCTGCACCGCCGGCCGCGCCTTGATGCGCTCGCGCCAGGCCTGGATATTCGGGTAGTCCGCCAAGTCCTGGCCCTGCCGTTGCGGTTGAATCCACGGGAAGATCGCCATGTCCGCCACCGAGTACTCACCGGCCACATACACCACTTCGGCCAGGCGCTGTTCCAGCACCCGATACAAGCGCGTGGCTTCGGCGTTGAGCAGGTCAAGGGCAAACGCAATCGGCTCCGGAGCCTTCTCCTTGAACAGCTGCAACTGGCTCAGATACGGGGTGATATGCCCCACCTGCCAGAACAACCATTCCTGGACCTTTTGCCGCTCCGCACTGCCTGCCGGCGGCAGGAACTGTCCGGCGCTATCAGCCAGGTAATTGAGGATCGCGCCGGATTCGAACAGGCTCAGCGGCACCTCCGGGCGATAGTCGACAATCGCCGGGATGCGCCCGTTGGCGCTGATGCGCTGGAAGTCCGCCTGTTTTTGCTGGCCTTCGCGGATATTCACCGGCACCAGGCGGTATTCCACCCCCAACTCTTCGAGCAGGATGCCGACCTTCAAGCCGTTGCCGGTTGGCCAGTAATAAAGGTCGATCATGCGTAGGCCTTGATCGACGGCGCCATCTGCGAGGCGTTGTAGTTGAGGATGCGACCGTCCGCTTCCACGCCATATCGGCCGTTCAGCGATTCCAGCGGCAAACCATAAAGGTGGAAATGCAACGTCGCCTGATCACCCTCGACCTTGATGCCATGCAGGTCCTCACCGAGGAACGAAATCGAGGTGCCCGGCTGCACGATCACTTCTTTCTCCAGCGTCAGGGTGGTGAACCCCGGCTCGCGACCTTCATCACTGCGGGCATAGACGTAGTTGATCTCCTGGCCTTCGATGGCACTGATGATCGCCCAGGTCTCATGGTTATGCGGGATCGTGCTTTTGCCCGGCAACAGCGAATTCAGGTAGAGCGTCGGCGTATCACCGTCGTCATTCAGGCGATAGCGGAACGCAGTGCTGCCCTGCCCCGGCACCGGCGCGGGGAATTCATCAAAGTTGAACAGGTCGCGGCGCTGGGCGAGGTTTTCCAGCAGCCCAACGATTTCATCCAAGGCCGCGCGGTCTACGCCACGCTGGTTGATGACACGGATCTGCTGCAAAAACGCTTCGATCACATCGGCACGGTTTTCGATACTCATCACGAACTTCCTCTTATCAGACAGACAGGCTGTAACGGCTCAAATTGGTCAACAGGTACGGGTCGTGGGCGATGGGGCCACGGCGCCCCGAGTCGCCCAGGGCATGGCGCAGGAACGTCTGGGTGCGTTCGCTGGCCGGGTTCTGGAAGATCTGCTGCGCGCTGCCATGCTCGACAATCACGCCGTTTTCGGTGAAATACACCACGTCGCTGATCTCTTCGGCGAAGCGCATTTCATGGGTGACCAGCACGCAGGTCATGCCCTCCTCGGTCAACTCGCGGATCACCGTCAGCACTTCGCCGACGGTTTCCGGGTCGAGGGCCGAGGTCACTTCGTCAAACAGGATCAGCTCCGGGCGCATCGCCAACGCGCGGGCAATCGCCACGCGCTGTTGCTGGCCACCGGACAGTTGGCCGGGATAGGCATCGGCCTTGTGCTCCATGCGCACCTTGGCCAGCAAGACGCGGGCGTCTTTCTCGGCGTCGGCACGGTTGCGGCCGAGCACCTTGCGCGGGGCGATCACCAGGTTCTCCAGCACCGACAAGTGCGGGAACAGGTTGTACTGTTGGAACACAAACCCAACGCGCTTACGCAACTCGATGCGCTGGGCTTCCTGGGCCAAGGTATCGACCTGGGTCTGGCCCACGCGGATGCTGCCGCGCTGGGGCTGCAGCAAACCGGTGATGCAGCGCAGGATCGTCGACTTGCCCGACCCCGACGGGCCGATGATCGACACGGCCTGGCCGCGCAGCACGTCGAGGTCGATGCCCTTGAGCACCGGGTTGGCGCCGAACGACAGGTGCACGTCCCGCAGGCTCACCAAGGGTTCAATAGAAGGCATAACGGCGCTCCAGGTGTTGGGTGAGACGGGAAATCGGGTAGCAATAGGCAAAGAACAGCACCAGCAGGCTCAGGTAGATCACCACGGTGAAACCGGTCATGTTCACGGTGTTGCTGGCGATCTGCGCGGTGTCGATCACGTCATGCACGCCCACCAGCGAGGCCAGCGCGGTGCCCATGGTGACCACGGCGTACAGGTTCATCCACGGCGGCAACATGCGCTTGAAGCACTGCGGCAGGATGATCGAACGAAACAACTGGCCACGGGTAAACGCCAGGGAACGCGCGGCTTCCCACTGGGTGCTGGGGATCGAACCAATGGCGCCACGGAAGATCTCCGCCACGTTGGCGCTGGCCGGCAACGCCAGGCCGATGGTGACTTTGACCCAATCGGGAAACGACACGTAGCTGCTGCCGATGTGGATCTCGAACGGGAACACGTAGGTGGTGAAATAGATCAACACCAGCCACGGCGCATTGCGAAACACCTGCACCCACAGCCGCGCGACAAAGCCCAGAGGCGACAAGGCCAACGCACCGATCAACAGGCCCAGCACCGAGCCCAGGGCAATCGCCACCACGCTGATCAGGATGTTCTGGCCGAAACCGGCCACCAGTGCCGGCGACCATTGCAGCAACGCCGACAACACCGGGAATGAATCAATGGCCATAGCCGGGCATCCTCAGGCGCGCTTCCAGCCAGCGCCCCACACAATTGACGATAAAACTCAGCAGGCCGAAAAAGCTCAGGATCAGGATCATCAGCTCCAACACGTTATCGCTCTGGGTCCAGATCATGATGGCCGCGTAGGTGATGTCGCCCACGGCAATGGCGGACGCCACGGCGGTCATCTTCACCAGGTCGATCAGATTGTTGATCAGCGACGGCAAGGCAAAACGCAGCGCCAGCGGCAACTGCACATTCCACAGCAACTGGCGGCTGCTGAAAGCCAGGGAACTGGCAGCTTCCAGGGTCACGGCAGGCACTGCTTCGATGCCGGCGCGCAAGGCCTCGGCATGAAACGCACCTTTGTGCAGGGAGATCACAATGACCACCCAGGCAAACGGCGTCAGTGGGTTCGCCGCGCCGACCGCCTGGGTCAGCAGCATGTTCAGCACCAGGAACGCGCAGTACAGCTGCACCAGGGTTGGCGTGTTGCGGGTGACTTCGACAAATACCCGCGCCGGCTTGGCCAGCCAAGGGTTGCCCGAGGTGAGCATCGCCGCCAGGGTGATGCCCGCCAACAGGCTGCCAATAATGGTGAACAGGCACAGCAGGCCGGTGATCAGCGCGCCCTGGACCAGGGTGCCGCGCTGGTAGGCATCCAACAGGAAGTTGTAGTTGAGGCCAATACCCGCAGCCCAATGGACAAAAAGCTCCATCATTGCAACTTTCCGCAGGCGCTTGCGATACGCCGTCCTGCTTCTGCAACGCTGTCAGTCGCGGTGGCGATGGACAGACGGAACCACGGCGACAGGCCATAGGCACTGCCCGCCACTCCGGCGACGCCCTCCTCCAACAGCCAGGCCACCAGGTCATCGTCGTTGTTGATGCGCTGGCCGTCCGGGCGAACGCGGCCCAGCAGCCCGGCGCAGCGCACGAAGACGAAAAAGCCGCCCTGGGGTTCGAGGACTTCAAGGCCGTTTACGGTTTTAAGCGTTTCCACCAGGATGTCACGGCGCAATTGATAAGCCGCGACGTGCTCCGCAAGAAAATCCAGCCCGCCGTCGTAAGCGGCCAACGCGGCGGCCTGGCCCACAGAGGACGCGCCAGAGGTGGATTGGGATTGCACCACGGCGATGGCGTCAGTCAGGATTTTCGGTCCTGCACCAAAGCCGATGCGCCAGCCAGTCATCGCGTAAGTCTTGGACACGCCGCCCACCAGCAGGCAGCGGTCGAGCAAGTCTGGAGCTACATTTAACAGGCTCTGCGCGGGGCGACCGTCAAAGCGGATGTGTTCGTAGAGTTCATCCAGCAGGACCAGCACCTGGGGATGACGACGCAGCACTTCGGCCAACTCGCGCAGTTCGGTTTCGCTGTACACCGCGCCGCTCGGGTTGCCAGGGCCATTGAGGATCAGCCAGCGCGTACGCGCGTTGAGGTGCTGCTCCAGCTGGGTCGGCAGCAGTTTGCAGCCCTGCTCCAGCCCACATTCGATGAACACCGGCTCGCCGCCATTGAAGCGCACGCTGTCGGGGAACGATGGCCAGTAGGGTGTCGGCACCAGCACTTCATCACCGTCATCCAGGGTCGCGGCAAATGCGTTGAAGATGACCTGCTTGGCGCCGTTGGCGATCACAATGGACGACAGTGGATAGTCCAGGCGATTTTCATCCGCCAGCTTGCGTTGCACGGCCAAGCGCAAGGCTTTTACACCGGGCGTCGGCGTGTATTTGGTGGCGCCGCCCGCGATCGCGGCATAGGCCGCCTGCTTGATGTGTTCGGGGGTATCGAAATCCGGCTCGCCGGTGGTGAGATCGAGGATATCGCGCCCCGCCTCGCGCAACTCAGTGGCGCGGGATTTGGCGGCGGCGTTGGCGGACAGCGACACCCGCTGCACGCGTTGGGACAGGCGTAGGGTCATGGCTGTACCTCAAGGACTTTGCCGGGGTTGAGCAGGTTGTGCGGATCCAGCGCCTGCTTGATACGACGCATCAGGTCCAGCTCCACCGGGCTTTTATAACGGCTGAGCAGGCCGACCTTGCGCTGGCCGATGCCGTGCTCGGCACTGATCGAACCGCCGTGGGCGTGGGCACTGTCGTGCACCAGGGCGCTGAGTTCGGCGTAGTGCGCCATGTGCGCGTCCACCGTCGAATCCAGCGGGTGGGCGACGTTGTAATGCAGGTTACCGTCACCGAGGTGGCCGAAAGTGAAGTTGCGCACACCGGGGAAATGCTGCTGCAACAACGCATCGGTGTGGGCCACGAAGGCCACTACCTCGGAAATCGGCACCGAGATATCGTGCTTCATATTGCGCCCGGCACGCTTCTGCGCCTCGCTCATGTTTTCGCGCAGCAACCACAGGGCCTCGCTTTGCGCCAGGCTTTCGGCGATCAGGGCGTCGCTGATCAACTGCTTTTCGAAAGCCTCGCCAAGCACGGCCTCGAAGGCTTCGCGCGCATGGCTTTCGCCGTGGTTGTCGGAGAGTTCGATCAGGGCGAACCAGGGTTGGCTCGCGGTCTTGAACGGTTGCGGGCCCTCCGGGAACTGATCGCGCAACAGCGCCAGGCAATCAGCAGTGAGTAATTCGAACGCCGTCAGGTTCGCGCCAAAACCGGCACGGGCATGGGACAGAAAAGCGACGGCTTGCGCCAGCTCATCAAACGCCAGCAATGCGGTCGCCTGCGCCTTCGGCAGCGGGAACAGCTTCAAGGTGGCGGCAGTGATGATGCCCAGGGTGCCTTCGCTGCCGATGTACAAATCACGCAGGTCATAGCCGGTGTTGTCCTTGCGCAACCCGCGCAGGCCATGCCAGATCTCGCCTTCGGCGGTCACCACTTCCAGGCCCAGGGTCAGCTCGCGGGCATTGCCATAACGCAGCACGCCGGTGCCGCCGGCATTGGTGCCGAGGTTGCCGCCAAGGGTGCAACTGCCCTCGGCGCCGAGGCTCAAGGGGAACAGGCGATCGGCTGCGCGGGCCGCGTCCTGCACATTTTGCAGGATGCAGCCGGCTTCCACGGTCAGGGTGTCGTTGTCGGTGTCGACCGAGCGCACGCGGTTCATGCGATCCAGCAACAGCAGCACCGAACGCCCGCTGGCATCCGGCGTAGCGCCGGCCATCAACCCCGTATTGCCACCCTGCACCACGATGGGCGCCTTCAGCGCCACACAGGCACGCACCACCGCCGCGACTTCCTCGGTGTTGGCCGGATGCACCGCCGCGATCACATGGCCCGTGTAGCGGCCCTGTTTGTCAGTGAGGTAGTGCGCCGCTTGCTCGCTGGTTTGCACATGGGCCGCGCCGAGCAACTGTTGCAAGGTGGCGAACAGCGCATCACTCATGGCTGTATTGCTCATGCAAATCGCGCAGGGCCTGGGACGGCGCCATGCCGGTACGCTCGCCGAGGGCGATCAGGAAACCACTTTTATGCCAGCCCTTCACGATGGCATCGAGCTTGGCCTGGGTGTCGTGTTCGCCCTTGCGGATCCAGATCACCGAGTTGGACGGAATCAAATCGCCCGGCAATGGGATTTCATAGCCCTCCCATTCGGCATCACTGAGCAAGGCATGCATGGTCGGGCTGACGTGCACCGCCGCCACACACCCATTGCCGCGCAACGATAACAGCGACTCGGACTGGCTGCGGAACGCCTTGATCTGCGCGCCGTAGGTCTCTTGCAGCGGTTTGATGAAGTTGCTGCCCTGGGACACGCACACCGGCTTGTCCTTGAGGTCGGCCCACTGCTGGATGCCAGCGCCTTTGCGGATCAACGCCGCGCCGCCGACTTCTTCGTAGGGCGTGGGCACGTAATCGAGTATCTCGGCACGCTCTTCGGTGAACTGCATATTGGCGATCAGGATGTCGACCTTGCCCTGCTGCAGGAACTGCACGCGGTTGGGCGCCAGTACCGACACGGTCTTGGTCTCGACGCCCAGCGCCTCGCCGATGCCCTTGGCCAGTTCGACGTTGTAGCCCAGGTGCTCACCGGTCTTGGGGTCCAGGGTGCCGAACGGCGGCCCGCTGAGAATCACCCCGACGCTGATGGCGTGGCGTTGCTGGATCTTGTCGAGAGTGGCATCGGCCTGGGCGAAGCCGGCGCACAGGGCCAGGCCGAGTGCGGTGAAGGTCTTGAAGTGCATATCAGGCGCCCTTGAACTGTTGCTGCAATTCCACCAACGCCGGCGAGGCCGGGCTGATGCGGTTGCGGGTCTGGGCGTCGATCAGCCAGCCGCTGCGGTGCAGCTCCTTGACGATCGGATCGAGCTTGGCTTGGGTATCGCTTTCGCCGCGACGGGTCCAGATCACCGAAGGCGCCGGGTTGAGCTCCGGGGTGATGACGCGGTAGTCCTTCCACTCGGGGCTGTCATTGATCAACGGGTTGATCAGCGTCGAGTCATGCACCGCCGCCACGCAGTTGTTGCCGCGCAGGGCCAGCAGGGATTCGGAAGAGCTCTTGAATGCCTTGAGCTGCGCGCCGAACTCAGTCAGCGGCTTCACGTAGCTGCTGCCCTGCGAAGTGCACACGGGCTGATCCTTGAGGTCTTCCCAGCGGGCGATCTTGCTGTCCTTGAGCACCGCCGCCGCGCCGCCGATCCGGTAGAACGGGGTCGGCACAAAACCGAGGATCTCACCGCGCTCGGCGGTCCATTCCATATTGGCGATCAGCAGGTCGACCTTGCCCTGTTGCAGGAACTGCACACGGTTGGCCGGCAGCACCGGCACCAGTTGCACCTCAGCCTTGAGTTGACGCCCCAGTTCGTTGGCCAGGTCGACGTTCAATCCCTTGGGCTTTTGCGTGGTCGGATCGATGCTGCCGAATGGCCCGCCAGACAGCAGCACGCCGACCACCAGCACATGACGCTGCTCGATCTTGTCCAGGGTCGCATCGGCCTGCGCCGCCACACTGCTGCCCAACGCGATGATCGACCCGAGGGCCACCGGCAACCATTTGTTCAACTTCATTGGACTTCCCCCTGGCAAGTGATCGGCGTACCCCGACCTGATGGAGGGGCATGCTAGGGAGAGTGTGGGGGCAACGGAAATGCAAATATCTCATATCGTTATAACTTGCCGTATCTGCACGACCTCCGATTACGACATAAGCCATGATTTGCTGGACCCTCTAAAAATACGCTTCACCCATACATAAATATCTGTAATGTTTAGCTTCACACCCTTGATATAAAAACCGCCTCTGGAGCTGGCCATGTCGACCCTTGACCTTGAACTGCTGCGTACCTTTATTGCCGTGGTCGACCACCACAGCTTCGCCGGCGCCGGCATGCACCTGGCGCGCACCCAATCGTCCGTGACCCAGCACATGCAGCGTCTTGAGCAGCAAGTGGGAGTCAGTCTGTTCGAGAAGCGTGGCCGGCAAAAACAGCTGACCGAGCCGGGCTTGCAGTTGCTGCGCCATGCGCGGCAGATGCTGTCGTTGAATGACGATGCGTTGAATTCGCTGCGTGAAAGCAGCTTGAGTGGTGTGTTGCGCATTGGCTCACCGCACGATATTGCCGACACGATATTGCCGCCGATCCTCAGTCACATCGCCCGCTCGGCGCCGCGTTTGCGGTTGGAGATTGATGTGGGGCGCAGTCCGTTTTTGATGGACGATTTGCATCGGGGCAAGGTGGATATGGTGATTTCTACGCGGTCTGATCCAAACCTGGAAGGGTTTGCGTTGCGGACGTCGCCGGTGTGGTGGATTTGTTCGGCCCAGTACATTCACCAGCCGAGTGAGCCGTTGCCGCTGATTCTGGTGGATGAGCCGAGCATTTATCGGCGGTATGCATTGGAGGCGTTGGAGCGGGCGAATATTCCTTGGCGCCAGGCGTATCTGGCTTCGAATTTGATCGGGATCAAGGCGGCGACTCGGGCGGGGTTGGGGGTGACGCCGCGGAGTATGGAGATGCTGGGGCCGGATATGCGGGTGTTGGGGGAGACGGATGGGTTGCCGCGGTTGCCGGAGGTGACGTATTACCTTTGGATTCGGCCGAATACGGCGAATCCGATTGCCAGGAAGGCTTATGATTTGATTCGGGGGAGTCAGGGGTTGTAAGGCTAGTTTTGAGTACATATCCGTTATTTGGATGATGGCTGATATGGGTTCCGCCCTTACGGCGG
>NZ_JACAQP010000048.1:42222-42524 GCF_013387025.1 Pseudomonas reactans
GGGGCGCCTAAGATCAAGATCACAATCAAAAGCAGAGCGCGGCGGCCTAATAGCCGACCGAAACGTTGAAGCGTGTGCGTTTCCCTGTGGGAGCCGGGCTTGCCCGCGATGGTCGTCAACGATGATGCAAAAAAACGGGATACTCACCAACGTATCTACGATGCGAAGCGAGTCGCTCTTGATTTTGATCTGAGGCGCCCCGTTAAACACGCTGGCCGAACGCAGGCTTGAATCCGGGGGCAACCCGGCAGGACGCCGGGTTAGCCGCCCCGCGCCATGGATGGCGCGTGGCGGCGGCCCAC
>NZ_JACAQP010000049.1:0-836 GCF_013387025.1 Pseudomonas reactans
CTGTGGAAAAACCCCGAAGGCCTGACCGACGACGAGCGTCGCATCGTCATGCGCAACCTGGGCTTCTTCTCCACCGCCGACTCCCTGGTGGCCAACAACCTGGTGCTGGCCGTGTATCGCCTGATCACCAACCCGGAGTGCCGCCAGTACATCCTGCGCCAGGCCTTCGAAGAAGCGATCCACACCCACGCCTACCAGTACTGCATCGAATCGTTGGCCATGGATGAAGGCGAGATCTTCAACATGTACCACGAGATTCCATCGGTCGCCAAAAAGGCCGCCTGGGGTTTGAAATACACCCGCTCGATCTCCGATCCGAAGTTCGAAACCGGCACCGTCGAAACCGACAAAGAGCTGCTGCGCAACCTGGTCGCCTACTACTGCGTCCTGGAAGGCATCTTCTTCTATTGCGGCTTTACCCAGATTTTGTCCATGGGCCGTCGCAACAAAATGACCGGCGTGGCGGAACAGTTCCAGTACATCCTGCGGGATGAGTCGATGCACCTGAACTTCGGTATCGATGTGATCAACCAGATCAAGATCGAAAACCCACACCTGTGGGATGCCGAGATGAAGGAAGAGGCGACCCAGATGATCCTGCAAGGGACTCAGCTGGAGATTGAATATGCGCGGGATACCATGCCGCGTGGCGTGCTGGGGATGAACGCGGCGATGATGGAGGACTACCTCAAGTTCATTGCTAACCGTCGTCTGTCGCAGATTGGGTTGAAGGAAGAGTATCCGGGGACGACTAACCCGTTCCCGTGGATGAGCGAGATCATGGACTTGAAGAAAGAGAAGAACTTCTTCGAAACCCGTGTGATCGAGTACCAGAC
>NZ_JACAQP010000050.1:0-43384 GCF_013387025.1 Pseudomonas reactans
CCCGTGTGATCGAGTACCAGACTGGCGGCGCACTGAGCTGGGATTGATTCCTCAGCCCATCAACCCCATTAAGCCCTGACACGCTCAGGGCTTTTTTATGCCTGGTGAATGGCCACTTCTTGAAGCACATCAAACTGGCCACCTCGCCCAGAAGGGTTCGGATCGCATCACCAATGCTGTAGCCTTGTGCCCCAATTGCCATCAGCGTTGTCACCGGTCGAGTGATCGGGATGCCTTCACCGAGGGGCTTTACGCCAAAGTCGGAAGATTGGCACGGGAGTAAACTCCCGCTGTCACACCTGATGCACACTCAAAAAATACCAGATAGGACCGAGGCCAACCCGTGAACCCAGACATGCTCGAAGCCGGCCCCGCTGACGCCAAAGTACTCTCCGTCTTTGACTTCGACGGCACCCTGACCCACCACGACAGTTTCGTGCCCTTCCTCAAGTTTGCCTTCGGCCCTGGCGAGTTCTATGGCCGGATGGTCAAGCTGGCGGTGCCAGGGCTGCGCTTTTTGGTGCGGCAGATCAGCCGGGATGAGTTGAAGGCGCAGTTGATCCGCACCTTTATGACCGGGGTGGAGAAGGCGTGGGTGCAGCAAAAGGCCGAGGAGTATTGCCAGAAGACCTGGGCGCGGCTGATGCGGCCGACGGGGGTGTTGTCGGTGGAGCAGGAGCTGGGCTCCGGGGCGGAGGTCACGCTGTGTTCGGCGTCGCCGGCGTTGGTGTTGCAGCCGTTTGCGAATCGGCTGGGGATCAAGTTGATCGGGACAGAGCTTGAGGTGGTCGACGGGGTGTTGACCGGTAAGCTCACCGGGAACAACTGCCGCTGTGAGAACAAGGTGCTGCGGCTTGAGGCGGTGTATGGGGATTTGGGCGAATATCGGCTGCGGGCCTGGGGCGATACGCGTGGGGATCGGGAGTTGTTGGCGGCGGCGCAGGATGCGCATTTTCGGCATTTTCATGCGAAGAAGAAGCGGGCTCGGTTGCAGCGGTGATGCGGGTGGGGTTGGCAGATACTCGCTAGACGCCTATCCAGTTTTCCACAATCAAGCCATTTACGCGCTTGAACTCACCCTCATTGTTAGTCACCAACACCAAGCCTGAGCTTCTAGCGTGCCCGGCAATGTGTAGGTCATTGACGCCAATAGGCGTGCCCTTTTTCTCCAGGTCTGAACGGATCGAGCCGTAGTGAAAAGCCGCCTTGTCGTCGTAGCTAAGGACATCAAGCCGCGAAGAGAAGTCTTCCACGGCTCGCGTGTTTTTTTCTACAAGCTGACTCTTTTCTGCGCCATGCATCAGCTCTGCGAGGGTGATTGAAGAGATCACCATGCGCCCTACGTTGGCGTTGAATTTCTCCAGTATCTCAATCGGCCGACGCTTGATGATGTAGATCACGATGTTGGTATCAAGCATGTACTTAATCATCAAAGGACTCTCGTTCTTGCTGGGTTTGATCGGCACGCTCCTCCATAAAATCCTCAGATACCGATTCACTGGCAAGAAAAAAGCTGTCCCAAGTGTTTTCTACAGGCGAAATAATCAGCTCTCTCCCTACAGCACGGACCTCGACAGTTTTTACTCCCGCAGGAAAACGCATGTCGGCAGGGATGCGGATATTTTGCGTCCGATTGTTAGTAAAGATGGTTCCAGAAGACATAGAGAACACCTCTCTGGGTAGGGAAAGACTAGGAAGAATGATAGTTCGAGGATGCTCTATTGCATAGCTCTATGGCAACCATCCGACGAATGTCTATTCTTAGCGCACTAGCATGGGGTACTAGGGGTCAATCATCCGATTCACCCCTCCTGATAGCTGCTTCCTAAGATCAGGAGAACGCTAATGCGCTCTGAAATTCGCTAACAAATTGGCTATCCGCGTGAAAAACGATAACGGTCCGTAGAGAGGCGATATGAGGTCGTGGGCTCGACAGGGAAACCGAGGCGATCCATTCGCAGCCTCGCTGGGGCTCGACAGCTCCCACAGTTGACCTCTGTCGCTCGGAGGGACGGTGTTTGGCTTGAGTGTTATGTCGTGGCTTTGAGGTCCACGCCCAGCGCTGTGGCGAAGGCTTTTACCATCGGGCTGCGCGGGGCGTTGTGGCGCAGGATGAGGTTGAAGGCGGTGCTCAGGTGAACTTGCTCCGGGCACAGTGAGCGCAGGCGACCTTCCCTTACCAGTCGCGCAGCGTAGTGTTCTGGCAAGAAGCCCAGGAAACGACCAGTGAGGATCAAAATGGCGACGGCTTCGACCTGGGACGCTGAGGCGGACTGGCTGTCATAGTTGACGAAGTTGGCCTTGTCGCGGTGGATCGCATACCGATGATTCACCACTTCATACTGGCGCAGCACTTCCGGTGTGATTTCACTCGCGTTGAACAGTGGGTGCCCTACGGCACAGTAGGCGTGGGCCTTTTCTTCGTACAGCGGGAAATAGTCGAACTCTTCACGGCGTTGATACACGGGCACGATGCCGACAATCAGCCGCCCTTCCACCACGCCACGTTCAACTTCGTCCAATTGCGAGGCATGTAAACGCAATCTAATCTTGGGTGATTCGCTGTGTAATTTCCCCAATGCGGCAATCAGCGGGGAATTAACGTCGGACACGGTGTTATCAATAACGCCCACACTAAGGTCACCAATAAGCTCGTTTTGCGCCGAACTAAGCTTGTCGCGAAAACTGTCCACCGAGGTAAATAACTCGATGGACGCCTGGTACACCAACTTGCCTTCTTCGGTCAGCCCGAACCCTTCCCGACCCCGTGTACACAGGCGCATGCCGATGCGGATTTCCAGGTCGGAAATTTGTTTACTGATCGCCGCAAGGCCCACGTTCAGCTCGTTTTGCGCGGCGCTGAAGCCGCCCGCTTCGACCACGGCCATGAACACGCGCAGCAATTTGAAGTCCAGGCCGCTCAGTTGCAGGGGCGGTCTTGAGCCGGGTTTTGGCGGTAGGTTTCCAGAAGTGGAAAGTGGGGTTTCCATAATACGCGTTGACCTCAAGTGCCATATTCAACAGGCTTCAACCCAATCCTTGAACATAGCCAGGCGGCGATAATGAACATAAACATCCGCCCTTGGCAACCTTGAATACGGCGCGTCAGACGCTGGTTCAGTCTAGTTGAAAACTTATTTTTACTGCCTCCGACTCTTCTAAAAACAAGCGTGAGGAATACCCATGTCCCAACCTACCGACCGCCTTTGGGGCGCTCGATTCAAGAGCGGTCCGTCTGCTGCATTGGCCGCGTTGTCCCGTTGCCCTGAGCGCTATTTCCGCCTGACGCCCTACGACCTGGCCGGCTCCCGTGCCCATGCCCGTGAGTTGCAGCGCGCGGGATTGCTGGATGAGTCGGAAACCCTGCGCACCCTGGCGGCTCTGGACGAGATCGGTGCGGATTTCGCCGCCGGTAACCTGCATCCGACCCAGGATGACGAGGACGTACACACCTTCATCGAACGCGTATTGACCGAGCGCCTTGGTGCCCTGGGCGGAAAATTGCGCGCCGGGCGTTCGCGTAACGATCAGACCGCCAATGACCTGCGCCTTTTCCTACGGGACCATGCGCGCACCATCACCACTGAAGTGCTGGGTTTGCAGCAGGCCCTAGTGGATCAGGCCGAGCAGCATATCGAGAGCATCTGCCCCGGCTTTACCCATTTGCAGCAGGCGCAACCGATTGTGTTCGCCCATCATCTGCTGGCTCACGCTCAGTCCATGCTGCGCGATGTGCAACGTCTGGTGGATTGGGATGCGCGCACAGCCTTGTCGCCTTTGGGTGCGGCCGCCATGGCAGGTTCTGCGATTGCCCGTCAGCCAGAACATTCCGCCAAGGAAATGGGTTACACCGGGCCGTGCGAAAACTCCATCGACGCCGTCGCCAGCCGTGACCATGTGGCGGAGTTCCTGTTTGTGGCGGGCATGCTTGGGGTGAATATTTCGCGCC
Source organism: Pseudomonas reactans (assembly GCF_013387025.1). NCBI lineage: Bacteria > Pseudomonadati > Pseudomonadota > Gammaproteobacteria > Pseudomonadales > Pseudomonadaceae > Pseudomonas > Pseudomonas reactans. The sequence goes on from NZ_JACAQP010000050.1 coordinate 3,950, forward strand.
TGTCCGAAGAGTTTTGCCTGTGGTCTTCGCGGCAATTTCGCTGGGTTGTGCTGGACGATGCCTACGCGACCGGTAGCTCGATCATGCCGCAGAAGAAGAACCCGGACATTGCCGAATTGGCGCGGGGCAAGGCTGGGCGGTTGATCGGCAACCTGACGGGGTTGATGTCGACGCTCAAGTCGTTGCCGCTGTCGTACAACCGTGATTTGAGTGAAGACAAGCACAGTGTGTTGGACAGTGTGGATACCTTGTTGCTGGTGTTACCGGCGATGGCGGGAATGGTTGCGACCATGAAGGTGCAGGTGGAAGAGCTACGGCGTCAGGCGCCGATGGGCTTTACCTTGGCGACTGAGGTGGCGGATTGGTTGGCCACCCGTGGTGTGCCGTTTAAAGAGGCTCACGAGATTACCGGCGCGTTGGTGCAGGCGTGTGAGAAGCATGAGATTGAGTTGTGGGAAGCCTCGCCGGCGATGTTGGCGGAGGTGGATGCACGACTCACACCAGAAGTGCGCGACTGCTTGACCCTGGAAGCGGCGATTGCGGCACGCAGTGGGTGGGGTGGGACGGCGCCAGAACGGGTTCGGGAGCAGATTGGGCGGTTGAAGTCCGCATTAGCGGCTCAACAGCAGTGGGCGGAGAGTTATCAGGGGTTCCGGATTTAAATCTGCGGTGTTTGGGCTGGCGTCTTCGCAGGCAAGCCAGCTCCCACATTTGGACCGCGTACAGCAGTTAGAGCGTTGTAAGTTTTGGAGAATCACCATGAACCAAACCCCGGCAGAGCGCTTGGAAGCCGAGCGCAAATTGTCCGAGAACCAGTTCGATATTACGCAGTACGAGCACGTGCCGCGTCGCTATTACGGGCGGATGTTTTTTGCCACCTTGATCGTGATCGTGTTGGCCGCGCTGTTGCGTGCATTCGCCAATGGCCAGATCGAATGGTCCTACATCGGGCAGTTCCTCACCTCTGAGGCCATCCTCTGGGGCCTGGTGAACACCATCGTCATGTCGATTCTGGCGATGGCGCTGGGCGTAGTGATCGGCGTGATCACGGCGATCATGCGCATGTCGGCCAACCCGATCCTGCGCTACGTGGCCATCACCTACACCTGGCTGTTCCGGGGCACGCCGCTGATTTTGCAACTGCTGCTGTGGTTCAACCTGGCGTTGATCTTCCCGGTGATCGCGATTCCCGGGCTGTTCAGCATCGACACCGTCGACCTGATGACGCCGTTCGTGGCCGCCCTGCTCGGCCTCAGCATCAACCAGGGCGCCTACACCGCCGAGGTGGTGCGCGCGGGTTTGCTGTCGGTGGATACCGGCCAATACGAAGCCGCCAAGTCGATCGGCATGCCGAGCCTTCAGGCGCTGCGTAGGGTGATTCTGCCCCAGGCGATGCGCGTGATCATTCCGCCTGTAGGCAACGAGTTCATCAGCATGGTGAAAATGACCAGCCTGGCCAGCGTCATCCAATACTCCGAACTGCTGCACAACGCGCAAAACATCTACTACGCCAACGCGCGGGTCATGGAGCTGCTGATCGTAGCCGGCATCTGGTACCTGGCGGTGGTGACTGTTCTTTCATTTGGTCAAAGCCGCCTCGAGCGTCGTTTTGCCCGCGGCGCCGGCAAGCGTTCGTAAGCCTGGGTTGAGGAGATTTGCCCCATGAGAAGCATCGTCAAGGCCGTCAACCTGAACAAGTATTACGACCAATATCACGCGCTGCGTGACATCAATATCGAGGTCGAGCAAGGCGAAGTGATGTGCATCATCGGCCCGTCGGGTTCCGGTAAAAGCACCCTGCTGCGCTGCGTCAACCAGCTAGAAAAAATCGACAAGGGCGGCCTGTGGGTCGACGGCGAACTGGTGGGTTACCGCGTCGTCGGCAACAAGCTGCATGAGATGAATGAATCGCAGATCGCTCGCCAGCGTCTGGCGACCGGCATGGTGTTCCAACGCTTCAATTTGTTCCCGCATATGACCGTGTTGCAGAACATTATCGAAGGCCCGTGCCAGGTGCTCAAGCGCTCGCCCAAGGAAGCCATCGAAGACGCGCTGGAGCTGCTGGCCCGCGTCGGCCTGGCGGACAAGCGCAATGCTTACCCGGTGGAGTTGTCCGGCGGCCAGCAGCAACGTGTGGCGATTGCCCGCGCGTTGGCAATGCGCCCCAAATTGATGTTGTTTGACGAACCCACGTCAGCCCTCGACCCGGAGCTGGTAGGCGAAGTGCTGTCGGTGATGCGCGATCTGGCCACCACCGGCATGACCATGATCGTGGTCACCCATGAACTGGGCTTTGCCCGTGAAGTGTCCAACCGCATGGTGTTCATGGATGCCGGCCAGATTGTGGAAGCCGGCAGCCCCGAAGAAATTCTAATAAGCCCACAAAACCCGCGTACCCAAAGCTTTATTTCTGCCGTTCGCACTTAACTAAAAAACAAACGAGAACGCCCCCATGAAAAAATTGTTTATCCCAACGTTGCTCGCAGGCCTGATGGCCTCCACTGCAGTTTTCGCGGCATTGCCGGCGGCAATCAAGGACAAGGGCGAGATCAGCGCGGCCATCGTGCCGAACTATCCGCCGATGGATTTCAAGGACCCGGCAACCAACAAGATCACCGGCCTGGATTTCGACCTGGGCAACGCCTTGGCCGAGCGCCTGGGCGTGAAGATCAAGTGGCAGGAAACCGGCTTCGAGCAGATGCTCAGCGGCCTGACCACCAAGCGCGTGGACATCGTGCTGTCGGGCATGACCGACACCGCCGAACGCCAGAAATCCGTGACTTTCATCGACTACTTCACCAGCGGCCCACAGCTGTACACGATGGCCAAGCGTGACGACCTCAAGGAATTGACTGACCTGTGCGGTAAAAAAGTCGGCACCAGCCGTCGCACCACCTGGCCGTCGGAAATTGCCGCGTGGAGCAAGGAAAACTGCGAAGCGGCGGGTAAGCCGGCGATCGTGGTGATCGGCACTGAAGGCTCGGCGGATGCGCGAGCGCAGTTGCAGCAGAACCGGTTGGATGCGGCGATGCAGGGCAGCGAGACGATTCCCTACTTGATGTCGCTGGATAAGGGCAAGTACAAGCCCGTGGGCCTGGCGATTTCCAAGCAGTTCACCGGGCTTGGGATCGAGAAGAGCAACACTCAACTGGTCACGGCGATCAGTGAGGCGTTGCAGGGCATGATCGATGACGGCACCTACGGCAAGATCCTGAAAAAGTGGGACCTGGAGCAAGGCGCCGTAGAAAAAATCTCCATCAACGCCGGCCAGTAACCCACAACCTTGTAGGAGCCGGCTTGCCGGCGATAGCGAGCTTACGGACGCCATCGCCGGCAAGCAGGCTCCTACACGGAATGTGTGCACTTGATCGAATAAGGACATCTGCCCCACCGTGGCCACCTACTCCCTGGTAATCCGCCGCCTGATGATTTGCTCGGTGACCATCGTGGTCAGCCGCGCCATGACCAGCCCGTTGCTGGCCCTGTTGCTGAGTACCCGCCTGGGCCTGAACCAGCAGGACATCGGCCTGCTGATGGGCATTGCCGTCTTTATCGCGACCTTGCTGGGCCTGTACGGCGGCTACATCATCGACCGCCTGGAAAAGCGAAAGCTGCTGATCCTGGCCATGCTCTCCAGCTCCATCGGTTTTCTGTTGCTGACTTTTGCCAGCAACCTCTACCTCACCACCCTGACCCTGGTCATCACCGAAGCGGCGTCGGCACTGTTCCTGATTGGCTCAAAAGCCATCATCAGCGAGAACCTGCCGGTGGGTGACCGTGCCAAGGTGTTTTCCCTGCGCTACACCCTGACCAACGTCGGCTACGCCACAGGCCCGATGGTCGGCGTGGTGATCGCCGGCCACATGCAACTGGCACCGTTCCTGATTGCCAGTGCGATCGCCTTTGGCAGCCTGTTCCTGATGATCGGCATCCCGCCCACCCAACGGGATGACAGCAACAAGCCCTTGAGTTTTCTCACCACCCTGCGCACGTTGCGCAGCGACCGCACACTCATCCTGTTCACCAGCGGCAGCTTGCTGAGCACCATTGTCCATGGGCGCTACACCCTGTATCTGTCGCAGTTCTTGCTGGTGGCCTACAAGCCCGCCGAGGCGCTGAAGATTCTGTCTGCAGTGCTGGCGTGCAATGCCATCACCGTAATTCTGATGCAGTACCAGATCGGCCGCTTTCTCAAGCGTGAACAACTGCGCTACTGGATCGTGCTCGGCACGCTGCTGTTCATTGCCGGACTGATCGGTTTCAGCCTCGCGGACAGCCTGCTCACATGGTGCTTGGCGATGTTCGTATTCACCCTCGGCGAGATGATCATCTACCCCTCCGAGTTCCTGTTTATTGACACCATCGCGCCGGATGCACTGCGCGGCAGTTACTACGGCGCGCAGAACCTGGCCGCGTTTGGAGGGGCGATGAGCCCTGTGATTTGCGGCTATCTGCTGATCAATGCGGCGCCGGCCAGCATGTTCTATGCATTGGGGGCGCTGACTGCGGTCGGTGGAACGCTGTGCTTCTTGAGCGGGCGACGGGTTGCAGGTTCTTGCTGATATTTACGCAAGATCCCGCTATTAATAGCGAAACCTCTCACGGACCCGAGCCCCATGAAATTCGACACGGCCTACAGCCTGAGTCTCGATGACAAGCTGTCGATCTACGACGTACGAGACCTGAATTTCGACGAAACAACCGACTTCGACTCAGACAAGGACAGCTTCCTTTGCCCCAATGATGAATGTCGTGCGGCGTTTGATACCGGCAACGCACTGAGCACGTTCAACGCCAAAAACGTCAATTACCAGCGCACGCCGCATTTCAAGAACAAGACCGGCACCCGGCATATAGAGGGTTGCCGCTACGCCAGTAGCCATAAAACCGCGACAGGTGAAAATGACGACGAGCGTGAGGACAATTTCCCATCGGAGCTTGTACTCACTCGTCGTCAGTACGAACGCAAAAATCCGCTTGCCGGGGCAGAGGGAAATATCTCACACGATCCAGTGACGGCGCCTTCAAATCCAAGCTCGGTCTCCCACAGCACCAATGACAGCACCCCAGACAAAACCAGCGTGTTTGCCCACCCGGTGGAATGTTTCGTTTCCAACCTCGACGACAAGGACAAGCTCAAGTCCATGCCGCTGAAGGTCGGTGACCACACCGCGACCTACTGGACGTTTTTCAAGAAGATCGAGTACCTGCAGGACAACAAAGGCCTGATCTACTGGGGCAAGATCAAAGAAATCAAGGACTACACCAGCAGCTTTCGCATCGACTTCGAAAAGAAAGTGTGGCTCGACAAGAAGCCCTACTCGGTCAACGTCTACCTGAGCAAAAAGCTCATTGAGAACTACCGCAAGCGCAAAGCGTTTTTAGAGCAGATCAAGGTGGCGGTGGACAGCGAGCGAGCCTTGTACTGCTTCTTCTACGGGGTAACGCCGGAACTGCAACAGGTGCCGAGCAAAAGGAATCCCGAGCAGACGTTTGGGGTATTCAGCGCGAACATCGAGAACCTGGACCACCTGATCATTCGGGAGGCGCCAGGGGTGGAATAGTAGGTCAACAAAAATCCAGTTGATGAGCGGTCAAAACAACTGTACAAAAACACAGTATAGTTTGTCCTCCCCCGTCGAACCTGGAGAAACCCCATGTCCTCTCTGGCAATGAGCTCTTTCGTAGAACAGCAGATCGTCCTGCATCAATTCACCGCCAAGCACAGCGTGCAGGCCCGCACGATGTTGGGCTGGAGCCGGGAAGACCTGGCTCGCCAGGCCGGTGTGGCGGTTGAGGCGGTTCAACAGTTTGAAAACCAACATGACGTGGGTGATGAAACCCGCCTGGCCTTGGCGTTTCGGTTGGAGGCTGAAGGGCTGGTGTTCTTCCCAGGGTTTGCGCCGGGGTGGGGGATGAGTGTGCGCCGGTTTGACTCCGAAGAACCGGAGCCTGTAGCGCAAGGCATTCTCTCTCGTCTGATAGGGCCAACGTCGGCACCACTTGAACCTAGCGGTGCATAGAGCCTCACGCCTGCAGTTGCAGCGCCCGGCGCATCATCTGCGGCGGTTGGCCAAAGGCACGCAGGAAGGCGCGGCGCATACGCTCCGGGTCACCGAAGCCGGTCTCCCGGGCGATGATATCGATGGAATGATCGCCAGACTCAAGCAACAGGCGGGCTGCCTCGATGCGCAACCGCTCGATAGCCTTGGCGGGTGACTGGCCGGTTTCTGCACGGAACAATCGGCTGAATTGGCGCGGGCTCAAATGGGCGACTTCAGCCAACTGGTCCACTGAGAGATCGTCCTGCAAGTGTTCTCGGGCGTAGGCCAGGGCTGTTTGCACGCGATCGGATTTGGGGTCGATTTCTAGTAATGCGGAAAATTGTGACTGGCCACCTGCGCGTCGGTGGTAGACCACCAATTTACGCGCCACTGCGCGTGTAACCTCAACCCCCAGGTCATGTTCGACCAAGGCCAGGGCCAGGTCGAGGGCAGCGGTCAGGCCGGCTGAGGTCCAGAGCGGACCATCGACGGTGAAGATACGCTCTTCCTCCAGCCGTACGTTTGGATAGGCCTGACGAAACGTGTGGGCGTGGTACCAATGGGTCGTCGCTTTGCGGCCCTCCAGCAACCCGGCGGCGGCCAGATAGAAAGAACCGGTGCAGGCGGATGTCACGCGACGCGAAGTGAGCATGGCTTGCTGCAAGTAAGCAAGCATGCCAGGCGTGGCTTTCAGCAATTCGTTGTCTCCCACCACCAGCACTGTGTCGTAGTGCTGTTGGCCGAAGGGCACAGTGTCGATGGCAAAGCCCATGGAGCTTTTGATCGGCCCACCGTGTTCCGACAAAAGGTCCACACGATAGAACGGTTGGCCCAACTCAAAGTTGGCGAATTCGAACACGGTACTGGTGCCCAGGCTGAGCATCTGGAACCCGGGAAACAGCAGAATACCAATAGACACCATGGTGAAACCTCATGTCCCGAAAAGAGGGATATATGACATTGCAGCCAATACATTACACCCATAATCTTGGCTTCAACAAGGCCGCCCTTCCCCGGCCCTTCTGGAGCAACTGCAATGACTCAATCCAAAGGTTATGCCCTGATCACTGGCGCTTCGTCCGGGATCGGTGCCGTGTATGCCGACCGCCTGGCTCGCCAGGGTTACGACCTGATTCTGGTGGCGCGCAACCAGCAACGACTGGACCAACTCGCGGCTCGACTCAAAACCGATTCCCAACGAAACATCCAGGTAGTGGCCGCCGACCTCAACCTGCCTGCCGACCTGGCGCGCATTGAACAAATTCTGCTTGAAGACAGCCGCATCAGCCTGCTGGTGAACAACGCCGGCGTCGGTGCGACAGCGTCACTGCTGGCCTCGGACGCGGGCAAGATGGACGCCATGATCCTGCTCAATGTCCTCGCGCTCACTCGCCTGGCAAAAGCTGCCGCGACCAATTTTGTCGCCCAGGGCCGTGGCACCCTGATCAACATCGGGTCGATCGTCGCGGTCGCGCCTAAGTTGTTGAATGGTGTGTACGCTGGCACCAAGGCCTTTGTGCAGGCGTTCAGCGAATCCCTCGACCATGAACTGAGCGACAAGGGTGTCAATGTTCAAGTGGTGCTGCCCGGCGCCACCGCCACCGAGTTCTGGGATGTCGCGGGGCTGCCCGTAAACAACCTCCCTGACACCATCGTCATGACCACGGAGAATCTGGTGGATGCCGCGCTGGCAGGCCTTGCCCAGGGTGAAAAGGTGACGATCCCCTCATTGCCCGACCGCCTGGACTGGGACGCCTACGAAACAGCACGCCTGGCGCTGGGCCCCAACCTGTCACATCGCTCCCCAGCGGCACGTTATGGCGTCAAAGTGCCGGTTTGACCGCAACCTGAGCGGCCTGCTCATACCCGTGGGCCACTGCCAGCAAGGTAGGTTCGGTCCATTGGGTGCCAAAACAGTAGGCACTGGTGGGTAGGCCATCCTCATCGACACCAGACGGTACGGCGATTCCCGGATAGCCGGCCGCCGCGACACCGAAGTAGCTGTTGGTGTCGAAATCCGACACCATGGCGTCCAGGTTTTCTGCCTTGATCGGGTCATCAATCGTACTTCTGAAATCCTGGATGAGCGCGTCCCACAGTGGCTTGCGCTCCTCTGGCGTCAGCGTTGAGGCGCTGATTTCCTTGAGCACCGGTTGATGATCCGTCTCAGTGCCATCACGTAGATCGTTGAACCGGATCAGTTCGGTCAGCGACTTGACCGGCAACCCCGAACGCTTGCCCAAGTAGGTGTTCAACTCGTCCTTCACATCCGAAAGCAACAGTTCGCCGTAGCGTGAGGCATCGGCCAGGCGCAGGTTGACCGGCACCAACACCGCGCCTTGCTCGCGAAGCACTTCCAGTGTCCGATTGAACTGCGTGCTGTTCTCCACTGGCAGGGTTTCGCCATCTTTGGAGAAGGTGGCAGGATAACCGATACGCTTGCCTTTCAAGGCCCCTGGCACCAGCAACTGCGTGTAATCGATACCTTGGGGCGCTCCCACACTTGCCGGGTCCTTAGGATCACTGCCTGACATGGCGTTGAGCATCAGCGCAGCGTCAAACACCGAACGCGTCATCGGGCCTGGTGTGTCCTGGTGCTGGCTCGCCGGAATAATCCCGTTACGGTCCAGCAGGCCGACAGTGGGCTTGAACCCGACAATACCGTTACGCGCTGCCGGCACAATGATCGAACCACTGGTTTCTGCCCCCACCGCCAAAGGCGCCAAGCCAGCAGCAACCGCTGCGGCGGAACCGGAACTGGAACCTCCCACGTCGGCATCCGCTTGATGAGGGTTACGGGTTTGCCCGCCACGACTGCTCCAGCCATCAGCCACCCCACGAAACCCCGCCATTTCGGTCATATTGGTTTTACCGAGAATCACTGCGCCCTGTTTGATCAGGTAGTCGACCAACGGGGCGTTCTTGCCAGCAGCTTCACCGACGAGCCCAAACGCACCCGCACTGGTTTGCATACCCTCGGTTTCGATCGTGTCCTTGAGCAAGATAGGAATGCCATGCAGCGGCCCGCGGACGTTGCCGCTGGCCCGCTCACGGTCCAACTCACGTGCGGTTTCATACGCCTTGGGGTTGAGCTCGATGACAGCGTTGAGTTGCGGATCCAGCCTGCGAATCCGCTCCTGCAGGTGAGTGACCAGATCGGCCGAAGTTAGCCCACCCGGGAGGGCCATTTGCCTGCTGAGCTCGTTGACACTGAGGTACTCAGTACCGGCAGGCACGGGTTTTGAAGCAACGGGTGAGTAGTCTCCAGCGAAGGCCTGTACGACTTGCCGGACCAGGGAGCCCGCGCCATATGCGATTCCTACCGATGCGATTCCTAACATAAGACCTCTTGAGGAGTAAGAAATGAAGAAGGACCAACGTTGATCCGTAGGTCAGTCTAAAAACTCCTCTCCCGCCAGGCTGCGCGACGCGGGCCCGTCAGGGTGTGGGATAGTTCAACGTAGCAGGTGGCCTCTCCTGCACCTCCATTAGGCGACGAACGCTTCGATACCGCTGGACCAGGGGTGCCAGCCAATCCTCCGCCCATTTTGAACTGTAGAACCACAACGTCGCACCCTCCCCGAGCGGCTCGCCAAGCCTTGGGTAGCCACTCAAGCAAGCTGCGTGGAATGCAGTGCTGCGGCTGTCGGATACCAGGGCATCCAGTCGGTATTCATGCACAAGGTCATCGATTTCATTGCGACCAGGCAGAGTGTGGTTGGACCGGAGCGCATGCACCGGTACCAGCTCGGCGCCGGATCGGCGAAGGATGTCCAGCGCTCTCAGGAAGGATGGGGTGTGCTCGACCTGCTCATGCTCGTGATCATCCACAAACCGCTCGGCAAACCCCACGCGCCTGCCGCCCAGCGCCTGAGCAGCCGTGAAGGTCGTGTTGTTTTCCACCAAGGGGACTTCCACCATCACCGGCCCTGAGGGATCGATACCACTCAAGGCAATCAATGAAAGCGACGGGTCGCGCAAGGGTTTCAGGGGAAGACTCGGAGCGTCATACCCCGGGATCGGGATGCTTGCCCCCAGCTTCCCATAGACATGGGGATCGACACCAAAAGCGATACTTCGCGGGCTGGCAAGCCCAGTAGGTGCAGTGACCAGACACGACGATTCTGCCAGCTCAGACGCAGGCTGCCGCGCCGGACAAGCCACACCCGCTTGCCAACATTTCCCACCTATCTTCTCCATAGAACCTGGCCCCGACAAAAGACGTTCCGGGGATCATCGCACCCTTGGCTGGCACCTGTCGCAGGCCTGAAACAGCTTGAAAACTCCTTTTTCCGACGCTTCGTTTGTCAGCCGGCGAGGTGTTCCTGTGCACTTTGGGTTTCCACGTCCAGCCACCACGCATACCCTCGCTCAGGCTGGTTCAAGCTGAACGCCTGTCCCATCTGCGGTGTGGTGATAAACACGTTGCGCTCCCAGGCCAGAGCCATGATGCGGTCGAACGGTTCGTGCCAGGCATGGAACGCCAGGTCGAAGGTGCCGTTATGAATCGGCAGCAACCAACGGCCTTTGAGGTCGATATGCGCTTGCAGGGTTTGCTCAGGTTGCATGTGTACGTGGGGCCAATCGACGTTGTAAGCGCCTGTTTCCATCAGCGTCAGATCAAACGGGCCGTACTGTTCGCCGATGTGTTTAAAGCCATCGAAGTAGCCGGTATCACCACTGAAAAAAATCCGCCGTGCGCCATCGATCATCACCCAGGAACACCATAAGGTCTGGTTGGCATCAAACAGGCCCCGCCCGGAAAAATGCTGCGCAGGCGTGGCGACAAATCGAATGCCATCCACCTCGGTGCCCTGCCACCAATCCAGTTGCCGCACTTTGCTGGCCTCCACGCCCCATTTCACCAGGATATCCCCGACGCCCAGCGGCGCGAGAAAGTAGCGGGTCTTCTCAGCCAATTGGACGACAGCATTGCGGTCAAGATGGTCGTAGTGGTTGTGGGAAAGAATCACCGCTTCTAACGGCGGCAGCTCTTCAAGACTGATCGGCGGTTGGTGAAAACGCTTGGGGCCGGCCCAACTGAACGGCGACGCACGCTCGGCAAACACCGGGTCGGTCACCCAGAATTTGCCGCGCATTTTCAGTAAGACGGTGGAATGCCCGAGACGGAACACGCTGTGATCCGGCGCCGCCAGCAACTGCTCTCGGGTCAGCGGCTGTACCGGAATCTGCCCCACCGGCCGCGTGCTGCGCGGCTTGTTGAACAGCATGTTCCAGAAAATACGCAAGGTTTTGCCGAAGCCACCCTGCTGCACGGGCGCCTCATTGCTGAAGTGCTCCTGGTCTTGCTTGGGCGCTGCCGGCGAAGAATCAACGCGGGACGAAATCGTGGCCATTTACAGGTGACTCCTACAGACCGCTCTTGAATTACACTGCACAGTGTAGTTTCAAGATTGCAACAAAATACACAGCAAGTAAACTACAGAGTGTAACTTTCCTTGACGAGCCGAGCCCCCTCCATGACTGCCCCACAACGCCTCACCGACCGTAAACGCGAAGCCATCGTGGCCGCGGCCATCGCTGAATTTCGCGAAAACGGTTTCGAGGTAACCAGCATGGACAAGATCGCCGCCACCGCCGGCGTTTCCAAGCGCACGGTGTACAACCACTTCCCCAGCAAAGAAGAGTTGTTCGCCGAAATTCTCCATCAACTCTGGGCCAGCAGCGTTGCGCAGCTCGACGTCAGCTACGCCAGCGACCGCCCGCTGCGCGAACAATTGCGCGGCTTGTTGGAAGCGAAGATGAAGATGATGGCGGACGCCAACTTCCTCGACCTGGCCCGGGTCGCCATCGCCGCCACCATCCATTCACCAGAGCGTGCACAGGACATGGTCACCCGCCTGAGCAAGCGCGAAGAAGGTTTTACCCAATGGGTGCGCGCCGCCCAGGACGATGGCCGGCTCAATTGCAGCGACCCGGCATTTGCCGCGCACCAGATTCAGAGCCTGCTCAAGGCGTTTGCCTTCTGGCCGCAGATTACCCTGGGCCAACCGGTCCTGGACGCCGCCAGTCAGGCCAGTGTTATCGAGTCGGCTATCGACCTGTTCCTGGCCGGCTATGAAGTCCCCCCTTCTCGCTAGCCATAAAACCTGTTGTGTGAACGACATTCCGGGTCGTTTTTGACGCATTCGCCCTCTGTTTTGCGCAAATGGCCTGGAAGGACACTGATTATTCCCACGCGAATAACTGACAATATTCACCGGTATTATCCGATCAACGGCTAACCCTGCGAACGCGTGTCGTCGTATCTGCAAAAAGAGCTGAACCAGGAATTTATGGAAAACAGACAAGGCAAGGGACTTTCTTTTGCCAGGCGTATCTACAAGCCAAGGATCATCGGCACGGCCATGTGCTGCGTCAGCGTGATAGCGGCCCTGCACCCCTTAGGTAAGCCAGACTGGTTATGGGCGTTATTGCTGATCAACGGTTTCGTCTGGCCGCACCTGGCGTATCAGCTGGCAACCCGCGCCAAATTCCCCTACGACGCCGAACAACGCAACTTGGTGTATGACGCTGTGTTCAGTGGGTTCTGGGCCGCCACGCTGCAATTCACGCCTCTGACCACCGTGACCCTGCTGTCGATGGTTGCCATGAATAACGTCGCCGCCGGTGGCAAACGCCTGCTGATACGTGGCGCATTGGCCCAAGTGCTGGGCGCCGCCATGGGTGCAGTGGTGTTCGGCTTGCAGTTCAACCCTTCGGTCAGTCTGGTTCAGGTCTATGCCTGCTTGCCGATGTTGACGCTCTACCCCATGGCCATTGGCATGGTCTGCTATCAACTGGCAATCAAACTGTCCGAACATAAACGCGCGCTCAGTGCCTTGAGCCGCATCGACAGCCTCACCGGCCTGCTTAACCACGGCTCGTGGAAAGACCTGCTGCACCTCAAGTTCCACAAGTGCCAGCAACAGCAAAGCCACGCCACGATCGCCCTGATCGACATCGACCATTTCAAGCAAATCAATGACACCCACGGCCATATTGTCGGTGATGCGGTCCTTCGGCAATTGAGCCTGGAGCTGCGGCGCAACCTGCGGGAAAACGACCTCGCGGGCCGGTATGGAGGGGATGAATTCTGTGTGATTCTTCCGCAGATGCCCCTGGAACAGGCCGCCCAGGTCATGGAACGCATGCGTGAAACCTTCAGCAATTACCGCAACCCGCAAATCCCAGAATTGCGCGTGAGCCTGAGCATCGGCCTGGCTGATTTCCAACCCTTCTTTACCGACGCCGCCATGTGGCTGAATGCGGCGGATCGCGCGTTGTATGCCGCCAAGGACACCGGACGTAACCGGGTCAACATCAGCGAAGAAGTGATCGCTCATTCCGCCTGAGGTTGTCATACGACACCTCGTCTGATTTTTCCGACCCAACCTTACGGCGATAGCATAATGCCGCCATTGGTCGCCTTCTTCGAAAAGTGCCTGCCCAAAGACAGAACTTCTAGCACTGCGCACGACTCTGAACCCGTTGTTCCACCCCCGCTGCTGGCACAAGGAAGCTGGCAATGAGCACGTCAACCGTATGGCCCATGCCTTACGGGGGCAGGCGCACAGACATGGATACCCCCGACGCTTGCTTGCCCGAGCACCCGAACATGCTATTCAACGCCCATAAAAAAACCATCAATGCCCTGCAACACACCGTCGCCCAACAGGCCAGCCTGCTGGATGCCATCGAGCGCTCCATGGCGGTGATCGAATTCGACCTGTCCGGCACGGTGCTGCGGGCCAACGACAACTTCCTCCAGACCATGGGCTACCGCGCCGAGCAGATCGAGGGCCAGTCCCACCGCATGTTCTGCACCCCGGCGTTTGCCCGCAGCGCCGAGTACAACCAGTTGTGGTCGAACCTGCGCAATGGCCAGTTCCAGTCCGGCACCTTTGAGCGGGTGGCGGGCGATGGCCAGTCGGTATGGCTGGAGGCAAGCTACAACCCGGTGCGTGACGAAGCAGGTCAAGTCATCAAAGTGGTGAAATACGCCATGGACGTCACGCCGCGCCTGCAGGCCGAAAGCGAAGCCAATGCCAAACTGGCCGCCATCGGCCGTGCCATGGCGGTCATTGAGTTCAACCTCGACGGTACCATCATCACGGCCAACGCCAACTTCCTGCAGCGCATGGGTTACACCCTGGCGCAGATCCAGGGCCAGCATCACCGCATGTTCTGCACCCCAGAGCTGGCCAACAGTTCGACCTACAGCGACTTCTGGAAGCGCTTGAACCAGGGCGAAATGTTCAGCGGCCAGTTCGAACGGGTGGATAAGAACGGCCAGGCCGTGTGGCTCGAAGCGAACTACAACCCGGTGTACGACGCCAGCGGACGCCTGTGCAAAGTGGTGAAGTTCGCCTCGGACGTGACCGCCATGGTGCAGCAACATACCGCCGACGCCGCCAGTGCGGCCCAGGCGTATCACATCTCCCTGAACACCCGGGACATCGCCGAAAAAGGCGCCGAAGTGATCCAGCAAACGGCCAGCGGCATGCGCGATATTGCTGCGGATATCGACGGGTCCTCGCAGCTGATCGCCAAGCTGGGCGAGCGCTCGCAACAGATCACTGCCATCGTCAACACCATTCGCGGCATCGCCGACCAGACCAACCTGCTGGCCCTCAACGCGGCCATCGAAGCGGCGCGTGCCGGCGAGCAAGGTCGCGGGTTTGCCGTGGTGGCCGATGAAGTACGGCAATTGGCTGCACGCACCAGCGGCTCCACGGCGGAAATTTCCAGCATGATCGCGATGATCCAGGATGAAACCCGCCAGGCCATCCACAGCATGGACGGCACCCGCGACCGCGCCGCCCTGGGTGTGGAGCTGGCGAACCAGGCCGGTACCGTCATCGTGCAGATCCGCGAAGGCACCAGCGAGGCCGTGCAGGCGGTGAGTGCATTCGCCAATGAGCGCGGTGGCAACTGACCCGATCTTCATACGGAGCGCTGGGGGCTCGGTCTATAGTGCTTGCTTGTCTTCAAGCAAACAATCCGAGCCCGCCATGACCCCAGAAAAGACCGAAACCGCCGCCGTCGACCACCTACGCTTCCATCGTCCCCATGCCCACTTGGCGCCAACCTTCGGCAATGACACCTTTGCCCTCAAGGCCGAAGCGTTCGCCCGTTTCTTCGGCACGCCCACCTTCCTCGGCGCGCAAACCGCCATCGTCGTGTTGTGGGTGGTGCTGAACATGACCGGGATCACGCACTTCGATGTGTACCCGTTCATCTTGCTCAACCTGGCTTTCAGCCTGCAATCGGCCTATGCCGCGCCGCTGATCCTGCTGGCCCAGACACGCCAGGCCGCGCGCGACAAGGCGCAATCGGACGCCGATGCCCAGCACCGCGAAGCCCTGGCCATTGCCAATACAGAGCGCCAGGCCCAGGCCGCGCAAACCACCAAACAGTTGCTGGATCTGTTGGAGCAGAACACCCGGTTGACGGAAATGACTAAGCAACTGACCGAACATATCGAAAGCCTGACCAGCGAAATGCACGAGCATTTTGTGCGAAAAACTTAAGGCAACCGCAGGTATCGCCCCAGCTCGTCAAACAACGTCACCACCGAGCGCAGCGCCCGACAATCGGGGCGCGTGAGCAACCATAACGCCGTGTCGTGCCCCGCCAACGCGGGGCCCAGTGGTTGCAGGCGGTCCCCGACTAGAAAGTCCGGCAACGCCGCCACCCCCAACCCTGCACGCACCAGTTCGGTCACCGACAACATGCTGTTGCAGCGATAGCTGGGACGCACGCCGGGCAAGTGTTCGCGGCGCCAGACGACCGTGGGATGGTCCGGCAGGAAATCATCCGGGGCGATCCAAGGCAGGTCAGCCAGCTCGCGGCCTTCGTGCTGTTGGGCAAACCCCGGGCTGGCACACACCTGATACGCCACATTGCCCAGACGCCGGCCCACCAGATGCTCCGGCGGCGAGCGCGTCAGGCGCAGGGCGATATCGGCGTCGCGACGGCTGAGGTTGGCAAAATCGTTCGACGTGCTCAGTTCCAGGGTCAGCGCCGGGTACTGCGGCATGAACTGCGCCAGGGCCGGCAACAGCAAGCCTTGCAGCACAGAATCGGTACAGGTCAGGCGCACCGTGCCGCTGATCACCTCACCACCTTGCTCCACACCAATGCGCGCGGCCTCCAGCGCTTGCTCGGCGCGTTCCGCCTGCTGCGCCAGGTTGCTGGCCAGACTGGTGGGCAGGTAGCCGGCGCGGCTTTTTTCGAACAGTGTCTGGCCCAGCGCGGCCTCCAGACGCCGCACTGCGCGAAACACCGTGGACACATCCACCCGCAACAAGGCTGCCGCCCGCCCGAGCGTACCGCCGCGGACCAGGGCGAGGATCAGCGACAGATCAGGGTAGTCGATTGAATAGTGCGTTGTTGCATTGAACATGTGTTTAAACGCCCATATTGATTGCATAGACGCCAATCTATAGTGCGCCTCAGGACACCACAAGCCATGGGATGTACACGATGAAAACCACGCCTTTGCACCTCGCCCTGATCGGCGATTACAACCCCGATGTCATCGCCCACCAGGCCATCCCCGTGGCGCTGCAACAGGCGGCCGAGACGCTCGGCCTGGGGGTTCACGTGCAGTGGCTCGACACCGATAACCTGCCCCAATCACTGCATGACTTCGACGGTTTCTGGTGCGTCCCCGCCAGCCCTTACCGCGACACTGACGGCGCAATGCGGGCGATCCGGTTTGCCCGTGAACAACGCCGACCGTTCCTCGGCACGTGCGGCGGTTTTCAGCATGCGGTGCTGGAATACGCACGCAATGTCCTCGGCTGGAAGGATGCCGAGCATGGCGAACTCGCGCCGCAGGCCAAGCGCGCCGTGATCGCGCCACTGAGCTGTGCCCTGGTGGAGGCCACCGACAGCGTGCGCCTGGCGCCCTACACCCGGATCGCCGAGGCCTATGACACCCTGGATGTGCAGGAAGGTTATCGCTGCCGTTACGGCGTGAACCCCGAGTTCCTCGATGCCTTGCTCGAAGGCGACCTGATCCCCAGCGGCCATGATTCGACCGGTGAACTGCGTGCGGTGGAATTGCTCGACCACCCGTTCTTCATCGCCACCCTCTTCCAACCCGAACGCGTCGCGCTACAAGGCATTACGCCGCCCTTGGCGATTGCCCTGCTCAAGGCTTGCCAGGCGGTGTCCGCATGATCGCCCGCACACCTTCGCCGCCCTACTATGCGGTGATCTTCAGTTCGTTGCGCACCGAAGGCGATCAAGGCTACGGCCAGGCGGCCAGTCGCATGCTGGAACTGGCGCGTGAACAACCGGGGTTCATCGGCGTGGAGTCAGCACGGGAAGACGGCCTGGGCATCACCGTGTCGTACTGGGAGAGTGAAGCGGCCATCCTGGCCTGGAAGCAGCAGGCCGAGCACCGGGTGGTGCGCGAACAAGGGCGCGCCACCTGGTACTCGGCCTTCCAGACTCGGGTGTGCAAAGTCGAACGGGCCTACGCCTTCGAAAGCAAGTACCCCCCCTGTGGCGAGCGGGCTTGCCCCGCGTTGGGCTGCGCAGCGGCCCCAAACCTGACACTCCGTTCTAACTGAACGAACGCGGCGCCCTTACTGGGGCTGCTACGCAGCCCAACGCGGGGCAAGCCCGCTCGCCACAGGAAGCCCGCTCACCACAGAAAGCACGAGCGCTACAGGGTTAGCTCACCAGACTGCGCAACGCACTGATCTGCGGTATCTCCGCCCGGCGCATATACACCCGCAGCGGCTCGGTGATGTTGATACGGTCGTCGATGTTCTGGTCCAGCAGCAACTGGATGCGCTCGCGAGACAGGGTCATGGTCTGCTCCGGGGTCGGCAGCCAGACGAATTCGGCGGCGGGAATGATGCCGTCATCGGCCACGTCCATGCCGAAGGAATCTTCGCTGAAACGTACGATGTAGTGGCCGGTCTTGCGATTGAGGCCAACAAAACCGTGGAGTTGGTCGGCGGCCTGGCAGATAAGCTCGGAGGTGATGCGCATGGTAAACCTCACTGAAAAGTCCCACAGGGACTGGAAAGATGGTTTACACGCGTGGCGGAAAGCGCCGCCCTCTAATGGGGCAGCTTCGGCCAAGAATACTGCAATGCCTGGAAAAAAAACCGAGAAAATTGAAGCCTGCGCACGTTAATGTCGGTTTGGTGATAGCGCCTTTCGCAATCAATTGTTAAAAAGGAGGCCTTCTCAAAGCTACCTACACGAAAGGACTTCGCATATGCCTGTCACGTTTACCAAGAGTGCCCTGCTGCTCGCTCTGATGCTCGGCCTTGGCCAGGCACAGGCGCAAGACCCTATCAGCCCGGCTGAATTGGCGACAAACGAAGGCATTCCGTATCCGGCCGTGATCGCCCACCGTGGCGCGTCCTACGACGCACCGGAATCCACTGCTGCCGCCTACAAGATCGCCCGCGACCTGGGTGCCGACTACCTGGAAATGGACCTGCAACGCAGCAAGGACGGCGTGTTGTTCGCCCTGCACGACAACAACCTGCAGCGCACCACCGACGTGGCCACCAAGTTCCCGGATCGCAAGGACGCCCCGGCCAACGAGTTCACCTGGAAAGAACTGCAAACCCTCGACGCCGGCAGTTGGTTCAACGCCGCCTACCCGGACCGTGCGCGCCCAGGTTTCGTCGGCCTGAAAATCCAGAGCCTGGACGACATCATCAAGATCGCCGAGGGCAACCCGCAGCACAAACCCGGCCTGTACATCGAGACCAAGGAGCCTAAGCAATTCCCGGGCATCGAAGCCGACCTGAAGAACAAGCTGCTCGACAAAGGCTGGCTGAGCTCCGCCGGCTCCAAGCTGGGCAAGAGCAACACCGGTGTGGGCCAGGGCAAGGGTCGCGTGGTGCTGCAAACCTTCGAAGTGGCCAGCCTGAAAGAACTGCAGAAAGAAATGCCGAACACCCCGAAAATCCTGCTGCTGTGGGTGGGTGAAGGCAGTATCGAGCCGAAAAACAAGCAGACGTTCGCGGAGTCCGGTGAAACCACCAAGGCCGCCTACTACGCCAAGCAAGAGCCGAAAGACGCAGCCGAGTTCGAAAAATGGGTCGACGAAGCCAAGAGCCTCGGCGCTATCGGTACCGGCCCATCCGCTGAGCTGACCAACCACGGCGACCAGAGCTATTCGGACCTGGTCAAACCGGAGATGAACAAGCTGACCCACGACAAAGGCCTGCTGGTGCATGTCTACACCGTGGACGAGCCTGTGGACTTCGATAAAGTGATGAAGGCCGGCGTCGATGGCATCTTCACCAACCGCGCCGCCGAACTGCTGAAGTTCTACAAGCGCTGGCCGTCGTCCAGCGTGCAAGATCTGCTGAACGACTATAAGTACTGAGTAGTCAGTGTGCCATTAAGGATGAGTTAAGTTGCGCTGGTTAATCTGGCGCCACTTAAACAGCTCACCAGAAGGACACACACCATGAAAACCCTGACCGCTTTGTTCGCCGCTACCGCCCTGACACTGACCGCCGGCCTGGCCCAGGCCGATGTTCGCCCGGACCACATTGAAGGCCTGCTCAAGTCTGGCGACGTGATGCCTTTCGAGAAGCTCAACGCCGCCGCCCTGGCCAAACACGCCGGTGCCTCCATCCACGACACCGAGCTGGATCGCAACAACAGCGGCGTGCTGGTCTACGAAGTCGAGATGACCGACACCACCGGTAAAAAGTGGGAAGTGAAGCTCGATGCCAAGACCGGCACCGTGCTGGAAGACAAGCAAGACACTTGATTAAAACGCAGAACCCAATGTGGGAGCGGGCTTGCTCGCGAAAGCAGTGGATCAGTCAATATTTTCGGTGACTGACACTCCGCCTTCGCGAGCAAGCCCGCTCCCACATTTGGGTGGCGTTTTTTTTTGCCCGATCAGGCGCCCAATCGCGCCGTCACCTCATTCAACTCGCTCGACAACCCACGCAGGTTATGGCTCGCCGCTTCAGTGCGCTGCACGTTATCCAGGTTGGCCGTCGCCACCGTGGTGATCTGCGTGATGTTGCGCGAGATGTCCTCGGCCACCGAGGTCTGCTCTTCGGCCGCCGTGGCGATCTGGCGGTTCATGTCGCGGATCGCCTCCACCGCCTGGGTGATATGCGCGAGCATGGCGCCGGCCTGCGTGACCTTTTCCACGCTCTCATCGCTGCACGACTGGCCGCTCACGATGGCTTCGGCCGCATCCACCGCGCCGGTCTGTACCGCCTCGATAATCCCGTTGATCTCGATGATCGACGCCGCCGTGCGTTGCGCCAGGCTGCGCACTTCATCGGCCACCACCGCAAAACCACGGCCGGCTTCGCCTGCGCGTGCAGCTTCAATCGCAGCGTTGAGCGCCAGCAGGTTGGTCTGTTCGGCAATGCCGCGAATCACTTCCAGCACCTTGCCGATGCGCACGCTGTCGGTTTCCAGACGGCGGATGATGGTGCCGGTGTTAAGGATCTCGTTGCGCATCTGCCCAATGGTGGCAATGGTGACTTTCATCACTTCACCGCCTTCGCGGGCCGAGTGATCCGCCTCGTCCGCCGCGCGTGACGCACTGGCGGCGTGGCGCGCGACTTCCTGGGCAGTGGCCGACATTTCCGTCATGGCCGTGGCCACTTGGTCGGTACGGTTGAATTGATCATTGGTGCCCGTCGCCATCTGCCCGGCGATGGCGTTCAACTCGCCACTGGCGCTGACCAGGTCGGTAGCACTGCGCTGTAAACGGCTGAAGGTTTCGGCGAGGAAGTCGCGCAAGGTATTCGCGGCAGCGGCCAGGTGGCCCAGCTCATCCTGACGACGGCTGGCCACGCGCTCGGCAAAGCGACCGTGGC
The DNA here is from genome assembly GCF_013387025.1 of Pseudomonas reactans. Lineage (NCBI taxonomy): Bacteria > Pseudomonadati > Pseudomonadota > Gammaproteobacteria > Pseudomonadales > Pseudomonadaceae > Pseudomonas > Pseudomonas reactans. Next base: position 24,834 of record NZ_JACAQP010000050.1, read on the forward strand.
TCAGTTGCGTCACGTAGTCGATCAAGCCACGGATCGGCAGGATCAGGTTGCGGTTGATCAGCCACAGGCTGAACAGTCCGATCAACATGCCAGACAACAGCATGATCGCCAGCCCCACCAGCACGGTGCGCTCGGCATAGGCGCTGATGGCCTTGGATTGCTGGCTGCCTTGTTCGCGCAGGTCGTTGACCAACGCACTCATCTGCTCACTGGCGGCGCGATCCACACCTTTCACCGCGGTGTCGCCGGCCGTTGCATCGCCACCGGCGGCCACGTAGGCATCGCGGCCCTTCTGGTAAGCCACTCCGAGTTGCTGGTGTTCTTGGCGCAAGGTTTCGATGCGTCGGCTCAGGCTCGGGTCGCTGCTGGTCTGGGTGACCAACCGGCTGAGAATGCCCTGTACATCGCGCTGGCGGTCCTGAAACTGACCCCAGTATTTCTCCATGTCCTGGGGCTGTTTGCCGCGCAGCAGGACGTTTTTCCATTCCTGAACCTGCACCTTGAATTGCAGGTTGGCCTCGTCAATCAATTGTGAAGTCAGCAGCGGCCCATCGATCAAGCTGCGATAGCTTTGCACCCCATTGGACAAGAAATTGAAACAGGCCAGGGCGATCAACAGCATCGCCAACAGACTGCCACCGAGCAGCGACAGAATTTGTGCTCTCAAAGAGGTTCGCAAAACATTCATCGGGGAAAAGCCTCGATACAAGGAATTGGTGCGTGCACGCCTAACGTCCTTGTCATCAAAAGGCACCGCCCATCCACAGCGGTTCTTGATGCCCTGAATCGGCCGAATTAGAGCCTTCTTGAACGGTTCCTGACAAACGGTCAAATAAATGTCATCGCAACGAAATAAATTCAAAACCGTCACAAAACTGTCAAATCCCCTTGCAATGATTCGCGCATGCGAACCTGTGAAATCTCCTACAGGCGCTTTTTCTGCGAGCCCTCATGAACCACAGCATCGATCACAGCCACCAGGATTCCGACCTGTTTGGCTTGCTCTACGGTTTTCGTTTTCGCCCAGGGGAAAAGGGTGAGCAGATAGATTCGGCCGCGGCGCTCCAGGCGCTACGCCAACCGGGTGACCCGGAAGAATTCTTGTGGCTGCACTTGAACCTAGCCCACGCCGCGTGCGAGCGCTGGATGCAGGCCCACCTGGACCTCCCGGAAGAGTTCTTCGAAGCCCTGCACGAAGGCTCGCGTTCCACGCGCATCGAGCACGTCGACTCGGCCTTGCTGGCGGTGGTCAACGATGTGGTGTTCAACTTCAGCAGCATGGTCTCGTCGGACATTTCCACGCTATGGGTCTGCGCCCGCAGCCGCCTGTTGATCAGCGCGCGCCTGCAACCCTTGCACTCGGTAGACAAGTTGCGCTCGTCGGTGAAGGCTGGCGAAAGCTTTCGTTCACCGCTGGCCTTGCTGGTGCATTTGCTGCGCGACCAGGGTGAAGTACTGACCCAGATCGTGCGCAAGACCAGCATCAGCGTCGACCATATCGAAGACCAGTTGCTGTCCTCACGCCTGTCCACCAACCGTGCTGAACTGGGCGCCGCACGCCGGGTGCTGGTGCGCCTGCAACGCTTGCTGGCGTTGGAGCCGGGCTCGCTGTTGCGCCTGCTCAACCGCCCGCCGCAATGGCTGCAAAAGGAAGACGTGAAGGAGTTGCGCAAATCCACCGAGGAGTTTGCGTTGATCATCAACGACCTGATGGCCCTGGGCGAACGCATCAAGTTGTTGCAGGAAGAAATCGCCGCCAACCTCAACGAGCAAAGCAACCGCACACTGTTCACCCTCACGGTGGTGACGGTGCTGGCGCTGCCGATCAACATCATCGCCGGTTTTTTCGGTATGAACGTGGGCGGCGTCCCGCTTTCCCAGGACCCGGAAGGCTTCTGGATATTGGTGGCGTTGGTCGCGACCTTCACCCTGATTGCCGGGCGCTGGGCGTTCAGGAAGCGCAAGGATTACTGACCAGCGGCCGGTTCAATCACCTAAACACTGATATATGGCAGCATCTCTGTAACATCTTGCAATGATCATGAACGACATCCTCCCAACATGGATGCTCCGGCATGGCCACCCCTTCCCTGACTGCCTCCCCCCACGCCTCTCCCGCAGACCCCAAACCCAGGCTGGACAAGAAACCCGGCCTGGTGACGGTGATCATCTTCTTTGCCGTGCTCGCCATGGGCCTGTTGTTCACCGCCTACAGCCTGATGCACGACATGCACGAAATGGGCGCCCAACTCACCACCTGGACCCCCTTCTTGCTGCTCGGCGTGGCGCTGTTGATCGCCCTGGGGTTCGAGTTCGTCAACGGCTTCCACGACACCGCCAACGCCGTGGCGACGGTGATCTACACCAATTCGCTGCCGCCGCATTTTGCGGTGGTGTGGTCGGGCTTTTTCAACTTCCTAGGTGTATTGCTTTCCAGCGGTGCGGTGGCGTTTGGCATCATTGCGCTGCTGCCGGTCGAGCTGATTTTGCAGGTGGGTTCGTCGGCCGGTTTCGCGATGATCTTCGCCCTGTTGATCGCCGCGATCCTGTGGAACCTCGGCACCTGGTGGCTGGGCTTGCCGGCGTCGTCATCCCACACGCTGATCGGCTCGATCATCGGCGTCGGGGTGGCGAATGCCTTGATGCACGGGCGTGACGGCACCAGCGGCGTGGACTGGAGCCAGGCGATCAAAATCGGTTACGCCTTGTTGCTGTCGCCACTGATCGGCTTTGCCTTTGCGGCGATGCTGTTGCTGGCCCTGCGAGCCTTCGTCAAAAACCGCGCGCTGTACAAGGCACCCAAGGGCGACACCCCGCCGCCGTGGTGGATCCGCGGTATGCTGATCGCCACCTGCACCGGCGTGTCCTTTGCCCACGGTTCCAACGACGGGCAGAAAGGCATGGGCCTGATCATGCTGATCCTGGTCGGCACCCTGCCGATGGCCTACGCGCTAAACCGCACCATGCCCGCCGAGCAGTCGCTGCAGTTCGCGGCGGTGGCCGAAGTGACCCAAGTGGCGCTGGTGAAAAGCGCGCCGCAGGCACTGACCGGCGACCCGCGCCCGATCCTCTCGACCTACGTGCGCACCAAGGAAGCCACGCCTGAACTGGTCCCCGCCCTCGCCGCCCTGGCCGGACAGATCGGTGATGAGGTGAAAGGCTACGGCTCCCTGGCCAAAGTGCCCGCCGAGGCCGTGGGCAACGTGCGCAACGACATGTACCTGACCAGCGAAACCATCCGTTTGATGGACAAGGGCAAGGTCGGCAATTTCGACGCGGATACCCAGGGCAAGCTGCAACTGTTCAAGCAACAGATCGACAGTTCCACACGCTTCATTCCACTGTGGGTGAAGATCGCCGTGGCCATCGCCCTCGGCCTGGGCACCATGGTGGGTTGGAAGCGTATCGTGGTGACCGTCGGCGAGAAGATCGGCAAGACGCACCTGACCTACGCCCAGGGCGCCTCGGCAGAAATGGTGGCGATGCTGACGATTGGCGCGGCGGATATGTATGGGTTGCCGGTGTCGACCACCCACGTGTTGTCGTCCGGTGTCGCGGGGACGATGGTGGCGAATGGCGGTGGGTTGCAGATGCGCACGATTCGCAACCTGGCGATGGCGTGGGTGCTCACATTACCGGCTGCGATTCTGCTGTCAGGCAGCCTCTACTGGCTGTTCACTAAACTTTTCTGACACAACACAGCGCAAAAATGTGGGAGCGGGCTTGCTCGCGAATACGGAGTGTCAGTCACTGGAGATGTTGACTGAACCACCGCATTCGCGAGCAAGCCCGCTCCCACATTTAGATTTTTATTTCTTCAGTGGTTGAAGAGTCCAGCCATCGCGTTGACCCGTTTCTTGTACACCCGCCTTGCCTCCAACGCCTCCTCCAGCGTCACCGCCACAAACCCCGCCCGTTGGTTGGGTTGCATCTGCCCGATCAGGTCCAGGTCGGCGCTGATCACCGTGCCGATCATCGCGTAGCCACCGCCCGACACCGCATCCCGGTGCAACACAATCGGCTCCAATCCCGCCGGCACCTGGATCGAACCGATCGGGTAGCAACTGTCGACGATATTCGACGGATCCGATCCCGCGCCAAACGGCTGCTCCCGTGGCTGGAAACTCAGGGCACTACCGCCTTTGAAGCGATACCCGATACGGTCGGCTTCGGAACCCACGGTCCACGGTTCGGCAAAGAAGCTGCTTTTGGCCGCCTCCGTGAGGCGCTCGTAATACAGCCCCGGCACCACACGCAGGGTCACGTCGCCGCCCACTGATCGGCGCAGCGCCATCGGCAGACTGTTGCCCGCCCGGCCCGTGCCACTGGCTGTGCCGACGGGCAACTCATCGCCTTCCTGCAAGCGCCGCCCGCTAAATCCGCCAAGCGCGCCGAGGGTATAAGTCGAGCGGCTGCCCAGCACCAACGGCACGTCAATGCCACCGGCCACCGCGAGATAAGTCCTCGCGCCCGCCTTGGGAAATTCAAAGCGCAACACCTGCCCGGCCCGCACCTGGAACGCGGTGTCCTGGTGCACCACTTCACCGTCCAGGCGCGGCGACATCAAGGCGCCGCTAAGGGCTACCAGCGCGTCTTGCTGGAACTCCAGCTCGGGGCCGATCAATGTACATTCCAAGCCCGCCGCGCCGACTGGATTGCCGACCAGGTGGTTGGCCGCACTCAACGCGTATTGATCCAATGCACCCGACGGCGGGATGCCCAGGTGGTAATAGCCTTCGCGGCCAAGGTCCTGCACGGAGGTGGCGAGGCCGGGTTTGAGGACCTTGATCATGCCAGTGCCTCCTGCAGGGATTTCGGATAACCGATGGGGTCGGCGAGAAAGGCGTCGAGGGAAAATTCCACGGGACGGATGAGCAGGTCGAAACGTCCTGCGTCGACTTCGGCAACGGCCAGGTCGTAGGCCTCACGGTCCATGGGCTTGAACTGCACGATATCGCCAGGACGGAAGAACACCATGTGTTCCTTGAGGTACGCCAGTTGCTGCGCCGGATCGTAGATCGGCGCCGGGGTCACGCCGAACATCTGGTAACCGCCGGCACCGCGTACCGAGTAGATGCAGCCAAAACAGCCGCCATGGCCGAGGGTGAGTTTCGGCGTGTCGGTGCGCGGCCGCAGGTACTTGGGCACCTGCAATTGCCGCTCACGCTCGACCATCTGGAACATGAACGGCAGGCCCGCCACGAATCCGACCATCGACACAAACCACGGCGCACCACTGTGGGCGGCGATGAACGCCTCGACATCGGCCAGCCCGTTGATGCGCGCGGCGTACTCCAGGTCCGTCCCGCTGGGGTCTTGGTGGCGGTCGCGAAAACGCATCAGGGTTTCGTGGGTCCACGGGTCGTTGTACAGCACCGGGATTTCGATGATGCGCGTGTGCAAGGTGCGTTCGGCTACGGCCTGGGCTTCGGCAGTCTGCACCGCATCGAGCAGCACATGCGGGGCGATGCGGTCGGGGTCGAAGCGAATCTGGAACGACGCATTGGCCAGGCACACATCCAGCACGCCTTCCAGCGCCAGGCGCTCCACGGCACGGGTCACCGCCATGCCTTTGAAAAAGGCCTCCAGGGACATGCTGTCGCTGACCTCGGCAAACAGGTGTTCATCACCGCCGAAGCTGTAGCGGATGGGGGATGTTTCAGCCATGTCTGTTCCTCTTGGAATCATTGTAGAAAGGCAGGCGAAAAAATTGAGGAATCATTTTTATTGGGGTGTTTTGACGGTGATGCCCGCTTGGTCCAACGCTTCGCGGGTCGCCTCTACCAGCTCCAGCGCACCGGGCGTGTCGCTGTGCAGGCAGATGGAATCGAATTCAATAAACAGGTCTTCACCTTCCACGGTTCGCACCAGCCCGGTCTGACAAGCCCGCAGGACGCGCGCCGCCACCGTCGCCGGATCCAGCGCCCGCACGTTGCGGGTAAACACGATGGAGCCGGTCAGATCGTACTCACGGTCGGCATAAAATTCCCGCACCACCGGCTGCCCCAGCTCCTTGGCCACGCGCCAGATCACCGAGTTGGGCATGCAGTACAACAACAGCGTCGGCTCGATGATTTGCAGGTTTTGCACCAGCAGCCGCGCGGCTTCTTCATCGCGGGCCAGGTGCATGTACAGCGCGCCATGGGGCTTGATGTGTTGCAGGGTTACGCCTTGGGCGCGGGCGATTTCCCGCAGGGCGCCGAGCTGGTAGAGCATGTCGTCCACCAGCTCCTGGGCCGGTGCGTTGATGTGGCGACGGCCAAAACCGACCAGGTCCCGAAAGCCCGGATGCGCGCCGATGGCCACGCCCAGCTGCTTGGCGCGCTCGACCGTACGACGCATGGTGCCGGGGTCACCGGCATGGAAGCCGGTAGCAATGTTGGCCGAGCTGATGTACGCCATCAGTTCTGCGTCGACGCCATCACCGATGGTCCAGGGACCGAAGCCTTCGCCCATGTCCGAATTGAAATCCACTGCCTGCATCCGAGTCGCTCCGCCTAAGTGATGGGCGAAAAAGTAGGCTGCGGCTTGACCCCTTGGGAAGATCTATTATCAGATGGCCCTTCTTCTGAAAATCAGATAGCCCTATATTTTGGAGAGGCCGATGTCCCTCACCTTGCGCCAAATTCGTTATTTCGTCGCCACCGCCGAAATCGGCCAGATTTCCCAGGCAGCCATCCACCTGAACATCTCGCAATCGGCGGTGACCACGGCGATCAAGGAGCTGGAGGCGATGCTCGGCGTACAGCTGTTCGTGCGATCGGCCCAAGGCATGAACCTGACCGACGCGGGCCGGCATTTTCTCAACCGTGCCTACGTGATCTTGCGCAGTGTCGATGACGCGCTGAACAGCCCGCTGCCCGACTACCGCGCCCGCGGCGTGCTGCGCCTGGCCGCCAGTTATACGGTGCTCGGCTACTTCCTGCCGCACCACCTGCAACGCATGGAGCACTGGCATCCGGACGTCACCATCGAAGTCTTTGAGCAGGAACGCCAGGCCATCGAACAAGGGTTGCTCGACGGCCAATTCGACATGGCGGTGGTTCTCACCGCCAACCTCACTCACCCGGATATCGTTTCGGAGATTCTGTTCAATTCGGAGCGCCGCCTATGGCTGCCCAGCCATCATCCCCTGTGCGAACGCGGCGCCGTGAGCCTGGTGGATGTGGCCCAGGAGCCTTACATCCTGCTCACCGTCGACGAGGCCGAACACAGCGCCATGCGTTATTGGGAACAGGCCGGACAGACGCCCAAGGTGCGCCTGCGCACCAGTTCGGTGGAGGCGGTGCGCAGCATGGTCGCCAATGGCAGCGGCGTGGCGATCCTGTCAGACCTGGTGCACAGGCCCTGGTCCCTGGAAGGCAAGCGTATCGAAACGCTCACCGTCACCGATCCTGTGACGCCGATGAGTGTGGGCCTCGCCTGGCACCGCGAGCGTGCATTTACCCCAGCGATGCAGGCCGTACGCGATTACTTCCACGACGCGTTCCTGGCACCGCAGCAGTTGTCGGCGCGGCGTTAGAGCTGGGCTTGCAACGTCACTGCCAGCCACTCCATGAACACCCGAACACGTTGTGGCAAATGGCGTTGGCCGGCGTACAACATCGACACGTCCAGCGCCGGCGCCGGGTACTCCGGCAACACGCTCACCAGTTCGCCTCGTGCCAATAATTCGCGGATACCGAGTAACGGCACCTGGGTAATGCCGAAACCGCCCAGGCAGGCCGCTTGGTAGGCATCGGTGCTGTTGACCGTGACCCGTCCGGCCATCGGCACGCGGTGCACCTTGTTGCCCTGCTGGTATTCAAACCCTGCCGAGCGTGAACCCAACGGCCGCACGTAGTGCACCAGTTGATGCTGCGCCAGGCCCGCCAGGGTCATTGGCGTGCCATAGCGTTGCAAATAGGCCGGGCTCACGCAGTTGACCATCGGCATGCTGCAGATTTTGCGAGCAACCACTGTTTGATCAGGCTGGGCACCGACGCGCAGCACGCAGTCAAAACCTTCGGCGATCAGGTCCACTTGGCGGTCGGAACTGCTGATTTCCAGGTCGATCAGCGGATGCGCGTCCATAAACGCCGGCAGACGCGGCAGGATCAATTCCCGCGCCATCACGTTGGGCATGTCCACGCGAATCCGTCCGGTCAGTTGCGCCTCATCCTGGCGAAACAACCCTTCCAACTCTTCCATGTGCGCCAGCAAGTCCTTGCTGCGCTCATACAGCACACGGCCATCCTGGGTCGCCTGCACCTTGCGCGTGGTGCGTTGCAGCAAACGCGTGCCGAGCAATTCCTCCAGCGCCTGCACATGCTCGGACACGGTAGAACGCGGCAGCCCAAGGCTCTCGCCCGCCTGGGTAAAACTCGACAGTTCAGTGACGCGCACGAAGGTGCGCAGCAGCTCAAGTTTGTTCATGGGATTGTTCGCCTTATCCGGCCAGTGATTCCGGTATAGCGCTGTTTATCACGTTATGGGCGAATAAATACACTCGCTGCCACTGATCACCTGAGAGGACTGCACCATGACCCGTAAAATCGCACTTATCACCGGCGCCAGCCGTGGCCTGGGCAAAAGCGCCGCGCTGCACCTGGCGGCACAGGGCGTCGACATCATCGGCACTTACCACAGCGCGGCGGCTGAAGCCCAGGCCGTGGTCGAGCAGGTCCAGGCCTTGGGTGGCCGCGCCGCCATGCTGCAACTGGATGTGAGCCAGAGTGGCAGCTTCGATGGTTTTGTCGGTGAAGTCGGCCGCGTGCTCAAGGATGTCTTCGCGCAGGATCACTTCAACTTTCTGATCAATAACGCCGGCATCGGCGCCCACGCCAGCTTTGCCGAGACCACCGAAGCCCAGTTCGACCAACTGGTGGCGATCCACTTCAAGGCGCCGTTTTTCCTCACGCAAAAACTGCTGCCGCTGATCAGCGATGGCGGGCGCATCATCAATATTTCCAGCGGCCTGGCGCGGTTCAGCCTGCCAGGGTATGCGGCGTATGCGTCGATGAAAGGTGCCGTGGAAGTGCTGTCGCGATACCAGGCCAAAGAGTTGGGCTCACGCGGGATCACCGTGAACACCCTGGCCCCGGGTGCGATTGCCACTGATTTCAGCGGCGGCGCAGTGCGCGACAACCCGGATGTGAATGCAATGGTGGCCAACAATACCGCCTTGGGCCGCGCCGGTTTGCCCGACGACATCGGCGGCGCGATTTCCACCTTGCTCGCCGATGGCAGCAACTGGATCACCGGCCAGCGTATCGAAGCTTCCGGCGGCATGTTTCTCTGATTTCGCACCTCTCCTGTAGGAGCGAGCTTGCTCGCGAAAAACCTGAGAACACCACGTTTATCCAGGTACCCCGCGTTATCGTTAACGCTCTTCGCGAGCAAGCTCGCTCCTACAGCGGATAGTGTTTCTGTTGAGGATTTTTTCCCGAATCACGTCATACCCCCAGTGATACACATAGGTGTACGGCAGGAAAAACAGCAGTACACCGATGTCGAGCATAAACGCATGCATCAGGCTGATGTTCAGCCACGCCGCGATCAAAGGCACCGCGACGATAATCAGTCCGCCTTCGAACATCAGCGCATGCAACACCCGCGTCCAACCGCCGCCCGAGAGTTGCAGGCGCACCTTGAGGCGGTCGAACAGGCTGTTGAAAATGATGTTCCAGGTCAGCGCCAGCAGGCTCAGGCCCAAGGTCACCGCGCCCATTTCAAGCGCCGGCCGGCCGGTGATCCAGACCAGCAGCGGGGTACAGATCAACAACGCCAGGCCTTCAAAACCCAAAGCTTGGCAAACACGTTCAGTAATCGACTTGGTGGGGTGCATGACCCTTCTCCGTGAGTGACGATGATTGCCATGATTACCCTTTGAATCGATACTTCATAACTAATAACCATCGATCAAGGCGATAGTCATGGCCTCCCACGAAGTGCTGCAAGCGTTTGTCCAGGCCGCGACCCAGGGTTCGTTTTCTGCGGCGGCGCGCAAGCTGGGCAAGAGCCAGTCCACTGTCAGTGCGGCAGTGGCGAGCCTGGAGATTGACCTGGATGTGGTGCTGTTCGACCGCAGCAGCCGCAAGCCGACACTGACCCCCGCCGGGCAGGTGCTGCTGCAGCGCGCCGAGCAGGTACTGGAGGCCAGCAGCCGTCTGGAGTTGGCGGCGAGCCAGTTGGCCCAGGGGTTGGAGCCGAAGGTGACCATCGCCATGTCAGACACTTATCAGTCGGAACGTTTTGAGCTTGCGCTCAAGGCGTTCGAACAACGCTACCCGGACCTTGAACTGGAATGGCTGATCGCAGAGTGCGAAGACTTGATCGCCCTGGTGCAGAGCGGTCGCGCACAGATTGCCTTGATCGAAGCCCAGGATGTTTACCCGCCCGACCTGACGCGCTCGCCTGTGGCCGAACGCACGGAGATCGCGCTGTTCGTCGCACCCGGCCACCCCTTGACCTGCGTCGAAAATATCGACCCGCACGCCTTGCAGCAACACCGTGAACTGCGCCTGGCGAGCATCATCAGTCCCAACGAAACACGCCCCTCGGGCCGCGTGTGGTCGGCGCCGAGTTTTCTGATGTTGATGGAAATGGCTCAACTCGGCTTCGGCTGGGCGGAGTTGCCGCGCTGGTTGGTGGAGCGTTTTGGTAATGCCGGGCTGGTTGAACTCAACGTCCGGGGTTGGCCACGCTCGGTGGCGGTGGATGCACTGTGGTCGCGGCAATATCCACCAGGGCCGGCGGGAAGCTGGATGCTGAGCCAGATGCTCGAATAACCCTACAGGGTTATGCGGCCGACAACTGCGGCGGGCGGTTGGTCTGGAAATACTCGTGCAAAGCACGTAATGCGGGCAGCTCCAGGGCTTGCGCGGCGAAACACAATCCGACACGACGCGTGGGTGCCGGCAAATGCCATTCACGTATCACCACGCCGGCCCGCTCCGCCGCCATCGACTGCGGCAACATCGCCACGCCCACACCCGCCGCGACCATATGCAACGCCTGGGTCAGCGAGCCTGCATGCCCGGCCACCGCTTGCGGCGAGCGACCGTACAGGGCCATCAAACGTTGATGTGAATCGTGTTGCGGGCAGGTGATCCAGTCTTCAATCGGCGTCCAGGCCTGTTCCTTGCCCGGCTGCGCCATGGGATGCGCGGCAGGCAACACCATCACGTAGGACTCTTCCCAAAGCGGCAGGAACAACTCGTCCTCGCAGCACATTTCCTCCACGGCCAGGCGCCCTTCGCCTTCGCAGCCTTCCTGCAAAGTCAGCAGCAAGCCCGGCAGGCCTTGGTGCGCCATGCGCAGGAAGGTTTCGATCTGACTGTCGGCAATATCGCCTTCCACCCCCAGTTCCAGAGCGATGCGATTTTCGCGTCCGCGAAACAGGCGGCTCAATGCCTCGGCCTCGGCCACCATGCGCCGCGCCTGGGGGTACAGCACCCGCGCTTCGGCACTCACTTCCACGCCGCGTGGCTGACGCACGAATAGCGCCACGCCCAGTTCGTCTTCCAGTTGTTTGACGGTTACCGACAAGGTCGGCTGGCTGATAAACAAACGCTGGGCCGCCGCAGTGATATTGCGCTCTTCAAAGACCGCGAGAAATGCCTTGAGGTGACGAACATCCATAGCTGAATCCGATGGCTGACAGAGAAATAAGGCATTTTTCAGCCTTGGTGGCGGTAATTATACTGCGACCACGATTCAGTTATCGGTTTTTCTTATTCCAGGAGTTCATGCATGAGCAAGCCATTGATCATCATCACCGGCGCCAGTTCCGGTATCGGCGAAGCCACCGCCCGCCTGTTGTCGGCCGCCGGCCACCCGCTGTTGTTGCTGGCGCGTCGCATTGATCGCCTTAACGATCTGGGCCTGCCAAACACCTTGAACCGTGGCGTAGACATCACCGACCGCGCCGCCCTGGTCGCCGCCGTGCAAGAAGCCGAAGCCCGGTTCGGCCCAGCCGATGCGCTGATCAACAATGCCGGCGTAATGCTGCTGGGCGCAGTCAGCGAGCAAGACCCGGCGCAGTGGGAACAGATGCTGGATGTGAACGTAAAAGGCCTGCTCAACGGCATCCACGCCGTGGCCGGCAGCATGGTTGCGCGCCGAGGCGGCACCATCATCAACGTCAGCTCGGTGGCTGGGCGCAAGACCTTCCCGAATCATGTGGCGTACGTCGGCACCAAGTTCGCGGTACACGGGATTTCGGAAAACCTGCGCGAAGAATTGTCGCCGAGCAACGTGCGCGTCATCACCATTGCCCCCGGTGCGGTGGAAACCGAATTGCTCAGCCACACCACCGATGAGGCGATCAAGACCGGCTATCAGGCGTGGAAACAGGACATGGGCGGCACCGTGCTCAGCGCCGATGATGTGGCCTCGGCGATTGCCTATGCCTACCAGCAGCCGCAGCATGTGTGCATTCGCGAGATCGTATTGGCGGCAACGCGTCAGCAGCCTTGATTCAGCGTTCAGCCAGACGCTTTTCGATAAACCTGCGTTCGGGTGCTTGTTGGGCCAAGGCCAGCGCCCGTTCGTAGGCGACTCGCGCCTCTTCGACACGACCCAATTGCCGGTAAAACTCCCCGCACGCCGAGTGCGCCAGGTGGTAATCCAGCAACTCGCCGCGCGCCAGAATCCCTTCTACCTGCTGCAATCCCGCCAAAGGTCCATCGCGCATGGCCAGCGCTACGGCGCGGTTCAGTTCGATCACCGCTGATGGCATCATCCTGAGCAACACATCGTAGAGCCCGACGATCTGCGGCCAATCGGTTTCACCCGCACTGGGCGCTTCGGCGTGTACAGCCGCAATCGCGGCTTGCAGGCAGTACGGACCAAAGCGCCGCGTGCCAAGTGCATGCTCCACCAGTGCGCAGCCTTCGCCGATCATGGACACATCCCACAGCGAGCGGTCCTGTTCATCCAGCAACACCAACTCCCCACTGTCCGTGGTGCGCGCCGAGCGGCGGGATTCGTGCAACAGCATCAACGCCAGCAAGCCCATGACTTCCGGTTCGGGCAGCAACTCCATTAACAATCGGCCCAATCGAATGGCCTCACGGGTCAAATCCTCGCGAGTCAGATCGGCCCCCATGGACGCCGAATACCCCTCGTTGAACACCAGGTAAATCACCCGCAGCACGCTGTCCAGCCGCTCGGGCAATTCGTCTCGGGAGGGCACTTGATACGGGATCTTCGCCTCGCGGATCTTGCCCTTGGCCCGCACGATGCGCTGGGCGATGGTGGCCGGCGTGGCCAGGAACGCCCGGGCGATTTCTTCGGTGGTGAGCTCGCAGATCTCGCGCAAGGTTAACGCCGCCTGGGCATCGGCCGCCAACGCGGGATGGCAGCAGGTGAAGATCAGGCGCAGGCGGTCATCTTCCACGTCTTCATCGCTCCAGTCAGCGGCTTCCAGTGTATCGGCCTGCGCCTGCAACAACGGGGTGAACCGCGCCTGGCGGCGCAAACGGTCGATGGCCTTGAAGCGCCCGGTCGACACCAGCCAGGCGCGTGGATTGTCCGGCACTCCGTCTAGCGGCCAACGCTGCACCGCCACGAAAAACGCTTCGTGCAGGGCTTCTTCGGCCAGGTCGAAATCGCCCAGCAAGCGAATCAGCGTCGCGAGGACTCGACGTGATTCGCCGCGGTAAATGGCCTCGACCGACAGGGTCAATCGGACATGCCCTCGGTCACCAGGGTGACCAGTCGATCCAGGCTCTGGCCCCAGCCGTCATGAAAGCCCATGGCTTCGTGGGCCTGCTTGTCTTCGGCACTCCAGTGCATGGCGCGGGCGGTGTAAAGCGTCTTGCCATCGACCTCTTCGAAGGTGACTTCGGCGCTCATGAACGGCTTGCCCGAGGGTATCCAGCCGGGCATGAAGGCGTCGGTAAACACCAGTCGATTGGGCGCATCGATTTCCAGAAACACACCCTGGGTCGGGTATTCGGCGCCGTCCGGTGCGCGCATCAAGGTGCGAAACAGGCCACCGACCCACAGGTTCATTTCGCACTCGGGGGTGGTCATGCCATGGGGCCCCCACCATTGCTGGAGCAAGGCGGGTTCGGTCCAGGCACGGAACACACGGCTGGGCGGTGCATCGATCACACGGCTGATGGACAATTCAAACTCGGCAGGTTGCGTAGACATGGGGTAAACCTCTTGAGTCTTAGGGTTGTTGTGTTCAGAGATTCAATTCACGCACGGGGCGCACTTCCACACTGCCGACCCGGGCGGCCGGAATGCCGCCGGCCACTTGGATCGCCTCATTTAAATCACGAGCCTCGATCAGGTAGAACCCGGCGAGCTGCTCCTTGGTCTCGGCGAACGGCCCGTCGGTGATCGACAACTTGCCATTGCGCATGCGCACGGTGGTGGCAGTGCTCACCGACTCCAGCGGCTCGGCAGCCAGCATGCGACCGCTGGCCTGAACGGACTGCGCATAGGCGAAGCACTCCGGGTCTGCCGGGCTGTCCGGCGAGGTGTGCAGCACCTGCTCGTTGCTGTAGATCAGGCAGAGGTATTTCATGGGCTTCTCCGTTTTCGGACGACTGACTATAGATCGTGCAGGTCAAGGTTTCAGGTCGAACAGACCAGCGCCGGTTTCCATGTCGAACGGCGCGGACCAGTGTTCATGCACCACTTTCCATTGACCATCGATGCGCTGGTAGCCGGCGCTGACCCGCATCCAGCAGGTCATGAGCACGCCGTCCGGGCCGGTGCCGCCGCAGTGGGCCAGCCAATGGGCAAAGGCGCTGTCTGCTCCAGCAACGATATGCAGCTCATGAAAGTCGAAAACCCCGGGGCCAGGACAGAATTCCATGCAAGCCTGCCAATGCGCCTGGTAGGCGGCCTTGCCCTTGAATTGCAGGGCGCCAACGGCGTCGAACGCGACGATATCGTCGGCGTAAAAGCTGACAATCTGCTCGACATCCTTGGCGGTGACAGCGTGTTTCCATTGCTCGATCAGGGTGTTGATGGCAGTGCTCATGGCGATACTCCTTGGGGTAGAAAACATCACGGAAGACACCCTTAGTCGAATGATCCATCGGCAAATCGACAGCCGTTTAAAAATAATTTCGTCCCCAACAAACCCGATAGAATCCACGCATCTTTGTAGGATTTCGGATACACCCCCGATGGAAACCCGCCTCGCCCGTTATGAGACGTTGAGCCTTGTGCAGAAACAGCAACTCGACACCCTGCAAGTGCATCCCGAGCAACTGGCCTATTCCGGCGATATCTACTGCGCGCTGAACAGCCTGCTGGTCAACCCCCATCCCGACGCCATCAAAGGCTTTGCCCTGCTCGCCGACGAAACGCCCGTGGCCTTCCTGCTGCTTAAACGCCCGCCTTGCCTGCCCCACTGGGCGGATGAACACAGCGCGACCTTGCATGCGTTGCAGGTGGATCGGCATCAGCAAGGGCGTGGGTTCGGCAAAGCCTGCCTGCAAGCGCTGCCCGCAGCGGCATTGCAAGCGTGGCCGCAGATCAAGGGACTGGAGTTGTCGGTGGATGCGGACAATGTGGCGGCGATGAGGCTGTATCTGGGGGCGGGGTGGGTGGATGGCGGAGAGGCGTATAAGGGGCGGATTGGGTATGAGCGGAGGTTGAGGTGGGTGTTTGCGGAGTGAATCTTGACGGCACGCCAATGTAACGCAAACATGACATTTCACAAATAATGTAATGGTTACGTGACATGGATGCTTCACTCATCACGCAGAGACTCGCAAAGCAAATTCGGATGAAACGTCTCAGCCAAGGCTATAACCAATCAGATCTGGCAAAGCTTGCGGGCGTTACACGTCAGAAACTCATCGAAATCGAGCAAGGCAGTATGTCCGTTTCAATGGGCGCATATGCACGTGTGATGGGTGCTCTGAGTAGTGAAATGGAACTGGTTAAAGCGCGCCTTCCAACACTTGAGGAAGTCGCAGACATTTTCAAAGATTAGGCTCTGCGCTTTTTATAGGAGATCCCATGCTGACAACCCTCGAACAACTCGAAGCGCTCTACGGCCTCCCCCACGAGCGCGCCGTACGCAAGGAAATCCCGTTTCTCAATGAGGACTACCAGACGATGGTGCGGGCTTCGCCGCTGGTGGTGGTGAGTTCGTCCGGGCCCGACGGTATCGACGGTTCGCCACGCGGGGATGTGCCGGGGTTCGTGCGGATTCTGGATGAGCGCACCCTGGCGATTCCGGATCGGCCGGGGAACAACCGCTTGGATACTTTGCGCAATCTGGTACAGGACTCGCGCATTGCTTTGCTATTCATCATTCCGGGGATTGGTGAAACCTTGCGCGTTAACGGCCGGGCGCAGATTTCAATCGAACCTGAACTGCTGGAGAGTTTTGCGGTGAATGGCAAACCGGCGCGATCGGTGATTCTGGTGCAGGTGGAGGCTGCGTATTTCCACTGTTCCAAGGCATTTGTGCGTTCGGACTGCTGGAACCCCGAGAAGCACCTGGACCGCTCGGCGTTGCCGTCAGCGGGGGAGTTTCACAAGCGGCTCAATGATGGGCAGTTTGACGCAGAAGCGTATGACCGGGAGATGCCTGAGCGGGTCAAAGCCACACTGTATTGATACGCCTGCAGAAGCCCGGCTTGCCGGGCTTCGTCACGGGGCTGTGTTTAGCCTCTTTCGCCCACCGGCAACCAGATCTCCACGGTCCCGGTGCCCTTGCGCGCATCGAAATCCGCGCTGTAGCGCTCGAAATCCGCGCCCATCACCTTGTAGCCCGAATGCGGCAGCCATTCGAACATGATGCGCTCATAGGTTTGCTCAAGCGCCTGCACCGGCCCGTAATGCGGGAACACGGCGTAGTTGAGCGGTGGGATTTCGATGCATTCGAAGTTGCCTGGCACATCGGCTTTGGTCGGGACTTCGACACCGGCCATGTAGTCGAATTCGCCATGCTTGGGGTTGTGACAAACGCCATACGTCACACCGCCCACACGCTTCTTGATGTCCTTGATGCAGGTATCGAACAACTCCCACAGTTTGGGGATATCCCCCACGGTGGCCTTCGAATAACGCCCTTGCACCCCGGCGATCACCAGGGCTTTACCGGCTTCCATGCGTGGCTCTAACGGTTGTTTTGTCTGCTGATCCATACGAACAGTCTCCTTCTTATGAGGGAACAAACCCGCATCGAGTATAGGGGCATATCCGCACTGGGCTCCATGCAGAAAATTTTCCTAGGCATCTGGACAACGGGCCATCATCGACCGTATTGTCTGCCCCGCAGGCCACCGCAGTGGCCGACGTCGCTCGGACGGTTCCGGGCGCTTACGTACTTCGAGGCAACAATGGCAGACCAAGGTTCGCCGCGCCGCTTTGCGCGCATAGATCGACTACCCCCTTATGTTTTCAACATCACTGCCGAGCTGAAGATGGCTGCGCGTCGGCGCGGCGAAGACATCATCGACTTGAGCATGGGCAACCCTGACGGCGCCACGCCGCCGCACATTGTTGAAAAACTCGTGCAAGTTGCCCAGCGTGAAGACACCCACGGTTACTCCACCTCCAAAGGCATTCCGCGTCTGCGCCGGGCGATTTCGCGCTGGTACAAAGACCGCTATGAAGTGGACATCGACCCTGAGTCCGAAGCCATCGTCACCATCGGTTCCAAGGAAGGCCTGGCGCACTTGATGCTGGCCACCCTGGACCAGGGCGACACCGTGCTGGTGCCCAACCCGAGTTACCCGATCCACATCTACGGTGCGGTGATTGCCGGCGCCCAGGTGCGCTCGGTGCCGCTGGTGCCGGGCGTGGACTTTTTCGCCGAGCTGGAACGGGCGATTCGCGGCTCGATCCCCAAGCCGAAGATGATGATTCTCGGCTTTCCGTCCAACCCGACCGCGCAGTGCGTGGAACTGGACTTCTTCGAACGTGTGATCGCGCTGGCCAAGCAGTACGACGTGCTGGTGATCCACGACCTGGCCTACGCCGACATCGTCTACGACGGCTGGAAAGCCCCGTCAATCATGCAAGTGCCGGGCGCCAAGGACATCGCGGTGGAGTTTTTCACCCTGTCCAAGAGCTACAACATGGCTGGCTGGCGCATCGGTTTCATGGTGGGCAACCCGGAACTGGTCAACGCCCTGGCACGCATCAAGAGCTACCACGACTACGGCACCTTTACGCCGCTGCAAGTCGCCGCCATTGCTGCACTGGAAGGCGACCAGCAGTGCGTGAAAGACATCGCCGAACAGTACCGCCAGCGCCGCAATGTGCTGGTCAAGGGCCTGCATGAGCTGGGCTGGATGGTCGAAAATCCAAAGGCGTCGATGTACGTCTGGGCGAAGATTCCCGAAGCATATGCCGCCATGGGTTCGCTGGAGTTTGCCAAAAAGCTTCTGCTGGAGGCCAAGGTGTGTGTGTCGCCGGGGATCGGTTTTGGCGAGTATGGCGATGACCATGTGCGCTTTGCGCTGATCGAGAACCAGGACCGGATTCGGCAGGCGGTGCGAGGGATTCGTGGGATGTTCAGGGCGGATGGGCTGGTGCCGAAAACCGGAGCCTAATTCGATCTAAATGTGGGAGCAACTGTCTTG
>NZ_JACAQP010000051.1:0-22666 GCF_013387025.1 Pseudomonas reactans
GAGCCCTTTTGGTTACTTTTGGCTGGGCCGGCATTCCGGGCTCTTTTCCAAAAGTGACCCGCCGTAAGGGCGGAACCATAAGCCGCCGTTACATAAAAAACGGATATGTACTCAATAAAACCAACCGAACCCAAACCTGGCCCAACTCTTGCTCTACCTCCCAATACTGCATCCCCGACCCCCATGCAGTGGAGACCTTTACCTATGCCAGTCGCCCCGAATTCGCTCCTTCAGGCTGCCCCCGCGGCCAAGCCTCAAGCGCCCGCCGCCAACCCACCGGCAGCGGCTGCGGACCCACGGGACAAGGGCCCTGGCTTCGCTCAAGTGTTTGCCAACCAGGCTTCCAAACCCACGGCTAAGTCCGACGACAACTCGCCCAAGCCCGCCGCCGGCAAGTCTTCCGACGCCAGTGACAAACCTGCCACCAGCACGCCAGCCGTTGCCGATAGCGGCAATACCTTGCCTGCCACCCCACCGACCAAGACCGACGACAGCGCCAGCAAGGACGACGACGCGCCAACCGACCCGACCCTGGTACAGCAGCCTCCGGCTGACCCGGTGGTCGACCCGGCCCTGATTGCCACCGTCACTCCGGTAGCCGTGCCAGTGCCAGTAGAAACCCCGGCGCCTGTCACCACAGCCAAGGATGACAAGACCCAGCCGGTGGTCGCGGCACCCGTCGCGGCCACCGAGGAAGCCAAGCCAGTCTTCGATCCGGAAGCCGATCCTTTGGACGCCATGCCCGCCGTGCGCCTGGCGATGGAGCAGGGCGGTCACGTCTCGGCCAGCAGTCAGGCCCAGGCCAAAGCCGCCCCGGCGCCAACCCAGGATCAACCCACCGCCGCCCAGAACTTTGCCGCTGGCCTGGCCAATATGGTCGACCAGCAAGCCACCAAGGACAGCACTGACACGGGCGGTGACAAGGCCTTCGGCGGGTTGATCGAGGACGGCCTCAAAGACCTGAAAAACGCCAGCAGCGACACCCGTGTCGACGACTTCGCCAACCGCCTGGCGGCATTGACCCAGGCCGCCACGCCGAAAACCGCCAACGCCTTGCCGCCGGTAACCAATGCGCCGCTGGCCATGCACCAGAGCGGCTGGACCGATGAAATCGTCAACCGCGTGATGTACCTGTCCAGCGCCAACCTCAAGTCGGCGGAGATCCAGTTGCAGCCGGCCGAACTCGGTCGCCTGGATATCAAGGTCAACATGACCGCCGACCAGCAAGCCCAGGTCAACTTCATGAGCGCCCACCCGGTGGTACGTGAAGCTTTGGAAAGCCAGTCCGGCCGCTTGCGGGAGATGTTCGCCCAGCAAGGCATGGGGCAGGTGGATGTGAATGTGTCCGACCAGTCCCGTGGCCAGGAGCAACAGCAGCAACAGGCCCAGACCGGTAGCGTGAGCCGCAGCGGTGGACGTGGCGGGGATAACGGCGACAGTGGCAGCCACATTGATGTGGCTGAAGCCGTGGCACCCGTAACCTCAACCGTGATCGGTTCCAGCGCCGTCGACTACTACGCCTGATGTCTGTCTGAACGCGGTCGATGTGGGGGCTGGCTTGCCTGCGATAGCGGTGTATCAGTGACAGAGATGCCAACTGATACACCGCAATCGCAGGCAAGCCAGCTCCCACCTTTTGATTTGTGGCGTCCTATCGTCTCCGATTGCCAGACAACTCTGGCATAACACTTGCTCTTGCCTTTCCGTAGATCTATGAATCCCCGAATAGTGACGGATTATTGGCATGGCGAAGAGCGACGACGCAGCAAAAGCACCCGCAGGCAAAGGTAAGCTCAAGCTTATCCTGTTGATAGTCCTGGGCCTGCTCCTGGCCATCGGCGCCTCGGTCGGCGGTACTTGGTACATCATGCACAGCGGTGCCAGCAAGCCGGCACCTGCCGCCGAAACCGCCAGTAACGTCAAGCAACCGGCAATCTTCGAGCCGATGCTTCCGGCCTTTGTCGCCAACTTCAACCAGAACGGCCGCCAACGCTACCTGCAGGTGAGCATCACCTTGCTGGCGCGTAATGCCTCGGACCTGGACGCCCTCAAGGTGCACATGCCGGTGATCCGTAACAACCTGGTGATGCTGTTCTCCAGCCAGAGCTTCGACACACTTGCCACCCCGGTGGGCCAGGAAATGCTGCGCCAGAAGGTCACCGCCAGCGTGCAGGAAGTGGCCCAGAAGGAACTCGGCAAAGTCGTGGTCGAGCAGGCGCTCTTCACTAACTTCGTATTGCAGTAGGATCACGACATGGCCGTGCAAGACCTGCTGTCCCAGGATGAAATCGACGCGCTGCTGCATGGCGTCGACGATGGTCTGGTACAGACCGAAATGGCTGCCGAGCCCGGCAGCGTCAAAAGTTATGACCTCACCAGCCAGGATCGCATCGTCCGTGGACGCATGCCGACCCTGGAAATGATCAACGAGCGTTTCGCCCGCTACACCCGCATCAGCATGTTCAACATGCTGCGCCGCTCGGCGGACGTGGCGGTGGGCGGCGTGCAGGTGATGAAGTTCGGTGAATACGTGCACTCGCTGTACGTGCCCACCAGCCTCAACCTGGTCAAGATCAAGCCGCTGCGCGGTACCGCGCTGTTCATCCTGGATGCCAAGCTGGTGTTCAAACTGGTGGACAACTTCTTCGGCGGCGACGGCCGTCACGCCAAGATCGAAGGCCGTGAATTCACCCCCACCGAACTGCGCGTTGTGCGCATGGTGCTGGAGCAAGCCTTCGTCGACTTGAAGGAAGCCTGGCAGGCGATCATGGAAGTCAATTTCGAGTACATCAACTCGGAAGTGAACCCGGCCATGGCCAACATCGTCGGCCCCAGCGAGGCCATTGTGGTGTCCACCTTCCACATCGAACTCGATGGCGGTGGCGGCGACCTGCACGTGACCATGCCGTACTCGATGATCGAGCCGGTGCGCGAGATGCTCGACGCTGGTTTCCAGTCCGACCTGGACGACCAGGACGAGCGTTGGGTCAAGGCCCTGCGCGAAGATCTGCTGGACGTCGACGTCCCCCTGAGCGCCACCGTGGCCCGTCGCCAGTTGCGCCTGCGCGATATTTTGCACATGCAGCCAGGGGACATCATCCCCGTCGAATTGCCCGACGAAATGATCATGCGCGCCAATGGTGTGCCGTCATTCAAGGTCAAGCTCGGTTCCCACAAGGGCAACTTGGCTCTTCAAGTGGTCGAACCGATCAATCGTCGCTGATCAACACTCATTTTTGCTTCGCCGAGGATATGTAATGGCTACCGAACACGAAAACACTTCCGCCGAAGACCAGGCCCTGGCTGACGAATGGGCGGCTGCCCTGGAAGAAACCGGCGATGTTGGCCAGGACGACATCGATGCGCTGCTGGCCGCTGACGCCGCCACCTCTCCGGCCGGCAACCGTCTGCCGATGGAGGAATTCGGTAGCGTGCCGAAGAACAACGACCCGGTGACCCTCGACGGCCCGAACCTGGATGTGATCCTCGACATTCCCGTGTCGATCTCCATGGAAGTCGGCAGCACCGAAATCAACATCCGCAACCTGCTGCAACTCAACCAGGGTTCGGTGATCGAGCTGGACCGCCTGGCCGGTGAGCCGCTGGACGTGCTGGTCAACGGCACCCTGATTGCCCACGGCGAAGTGGTGGTGGTCAACGAGAAGTTCGGCATCCGCCTGACCGACGTGATCAGCCCGAGCGAACGCATCAAGAAGTTGCGCTGAGATGAAGTATTCGATGGCGGGACTGTTTCTGGCGCTGCCATTGAGCGCCCTGGCGGCTGAGCCGGCCGCGCAGGCCACCGCTGCCGCTGCGCCAGTGGTGAGCAGCGGCATTGGCGGGCAATTGACCCAACTGGTGCTGGGCCTGTTGCTGGTGGTGGGTTTGATCTTCGCACTGGCCTGGCTGCTGCGCCGCGTGCAGCGCGTAGGGCCGGGCAACGGTCAGGTGATCGAGATGATCGGTTCCCGCGCTCTCGGCCCGCGTGATCGCTTGGTGCTGGTGCAAGTGGGCGAGGAGCAGATCCTGCTGGGCATCACGCCCGGTCGCATCACCCCGCTGCATGTGCTCAAGACCCCGGTGAGCGTGGATCAGAGCCAGTCCGCCACGCCAGAATTCGCCCAGCGCCTGATGGAGTTGCTGGGCAAGGATCAGAAGGATAAGAAGTAATGCGCGTTTTATTGACGCTCATGCTGTTGCTGGCCGCGCCACTGGCGTTTGGCGCCGACCCGTTGTCGATCCCGGCGATCACGTTGGGCACCAACGCGGCCGGCGCACAGGAGTATTCGGTCAGCCTGCAGATCCTGCTGATCATGACCGCGCTGAGCTTTATCCCGGCGTTTGTCATGCTGATGACCAGCTTCACGCGGATCATCATTGTGTTCTCGATCCTGCGCCAGGCCCTGGGCCTGCAGCAGACGCCGTCGAACCAGATCCTCACCGGCATGGCCTTGTTCCTGACGCTGTTCATCATGGCGCCGGTGTTCGACAAGGTGAACCAGCAAGCCCTGCAACCCTACCTGGCGGAGAAAATGACCGCCCAGGACGCCATCGATAAAGCCCAGGGCCCGATCAAGGACTTCATGCTGTCGCAAACCCGCTCCAGCGACCTTGAGCTATTTATGCGCCTGTCCAAGCGCACCGACATTGCCACCCCGGACCAGGCGCCGCTGACCATCCTGGTGCCGGCGTTCGTCACCTCCGAATTGAAAACCGCGTTCCAGATCGGCTTCATGATCTTCATCCCGTTCCTGATCATCGACCTGGTGGTGGCGAGCGTGCTGATGGCCATGGGTATGATGATGCTGTCGCCGCTGATCATCTCGTTGCCGTTCAAGATCATGTTGTTTGTGCTGGTGGACGGCTGGGCGCTGATTATCGGCACCCTGGCCGGCAGTTTCGGCGGGGTATAGCGCGATGACACCAGAAGTCGCTGTCGACCTGTTCCGTGAAGCGCTGTGGCTGACCACCGTGATGGTCGCCGTGCTGGTGGTGCCGAGCCTGTTGGTGGGCTTGCTGGTGGCGATGTTCCAGGCCGCGACCCAGATCAACGAACAGACCTTGAGCTTTCTGCCACGCCTGCTGGTGATGCTGGTCACCCTGATTGTGGCCGGCCCCTGGCTGGTGCAGACCTTCATGGAATACATCCTGCAGTTGTACGGCAGTATTCCGCAGTTGATCGGCTGACCGGATGCAGTCGTTGCTGGCATTGACCGACACCCAGATCAGCACGTGGGTGGCGTCGTTCATCCTGCCGATGTTCCGGGTCACGGCGATGTTGATGGCCATGCCGGTGTTCGGCACCACCCTCGTACCACGCCGCGTGCGCCTGTACTTCGCGGTGGCGATTACCGTGGTGATCGTGCCGGGTTTGCCGCCGATGCCCCCCCGTCAATGCCATTGACCTCAGCGCCTTGCTGCTGATCGCCGAACAGATCCTGATCGGCGCGCTGATGGGCTTTTCCCTTACACTGTTTTTCCAGGCCTTTGTGGTGGCCGGGCAGATCATCTCGATCCAGATGGGCATGGGCTTCGCCTCCATGGTCGACCCTACCAACGGTGTGTCGGCGGCGGTGATCGGGCAATTCCTGACCATGCTGGTGACCTTGCTGTTCCTGGCGATGAACGGCCACCTCGTAGCCTTTGAAGTGCTGACCGAAAGCTTTACCACCTTGCCGGTAGGCTCGGGGCTGGTGGTCAATCATTTCTGGGAGATCGTCGGGCGCCTGGGTTGGGTGTTCGGCGCGTCGCTGTTGCTGGTGCTGCCGGCGATTACCGCGTTGCTGGTGGTCAACATCGCGTTCGGCGTGATGACCCGTGCGGCGCCGCAGTTGAACATCTTCTCGATTGGTTTCCCGTTGACCCTGGTATTGGGCATGGGGATTTTCTGGATCGGCCTGGCCGACATTCTCAATCAGTATCAACCGCTGGCGACTGACGCCTTGCAGTTCTTACGTGATCTGGCACGGGCGCGCTGAGCCATGGCCGAGAGCGAGAGTGGACAGGACAAAACAGAAGACCCCACGGAGAAACGTAAAAAGGACTCCCGGGAAAAGGGCGAGATTGCGCGCTCCAAAGAGCTGAACACCGTCGCCACCATGATGGCCGGCGCTGGCGCCTTGCTGATCTACGGCGGCGGCCTGGCGCTGGACTTGATGGAGTTGATGAAACACAACTTCACCTTGCCCCGCGACGTGCTGCTCAACCCTGACGCCATGGGCCAATACCTGCTGCACTCGGGCAAAATCGCGATCCTGGCGGTGCAGCCGATCCTGATCACGTTGCTGCTGGCCGCGCTGATCGGCCCGGTTGCCCTCGGCGGTTGGCTGTTCGCCGCCGGCAGCCTGGCACCCAAGTTCAGCCGCATGAACCCCGCCGCCGGGCTCAAGCGCATGTTTTCCACCAAGGCCTTGGTGGAATTGCTCAAGGCCCTGGCCAAATTCATCCTGATCCTGTTTGTAGCGCTGATGGTGTTGTCGTCCGACATCGACGACCTGCTGCGAATCGCCCATGAACCACTGGAGTCGGCGATCATCCACAGCGTGCAGGTGGTGGGCTGGAGCGCGCTGTGGATGGCCGCCGGGTTGATCATCATTGCAGCTGTGGATGCACCGATCCAGTTGTGGGAAAGCCACAAGAAACTGCTGATGACCAAGCAGGAAGTGCGCGACGAACACAAAGACCAGGAGGGCCGCCCAGAGGTCAAGCAGCGTATTCGCCAACTGCAGCGTGAAATGTCCCAGCGCAAGATGATGGCTGCAGTGCCCGACGCCGACGTGGTCATCACCAACCCGACCCACTACGCCGTGGCGCTCAAGTACGACCCGGAGAAGGGCGGCGCGCCGATGTTGTTGGCCAAGGGCAGCGACTTTACGGCGCTGAAGATTCGTGAGATTGCGGTGGCCAATGACATCCTGCTGCTGGAGTCGCCGGCGCTGGCGCGGTCGATCTTCTATTCCACCGACCTGGACCAGGAAATCCCCGCCGGGCTCTACCTGGCAGTGGCTCAGGTGTTGGCGTATGTCTATCAGATTCGCCAGTACCGCGCGGGCAAGGGCAAGCGTCCGGATCCGCTCAAGGATCTGCCAATCCCGCCGGATTTGCGCCGCGATTCCTGATTTCTCACTCTCTACCACTCGTCGTGAATGCCTGCCTACCTGTCAACTTTGACAGTAGTCAGAAGGGCGCTCTCGCGGTTCTATTGCTTGAAGCGCTGCGCGAAGGCTGTAGATGAGATGCAGGGAGAGTGGTTTTGAAGGCGGTCAGAGGCGCTGTCAAATATTACGACCAAAAATCCGGGATGGGTTTGATTGCCCTGGAAAACGGTGAAGACGACGTGCGCGTGAATTTCATCGGTTCGCGGGGTATTCGGCTTGCCGTGGGCCTGCGGGTGGAGGTCAAGAGAGTTCATGGGCGCGATGCGGTCTATGCATCCGACGTTCGCGTTATCCCGTAAGTCAGGGGAGCGGCAATGGCAACAGGTACGGTTAAGTGGTTTAACGCGGAGAAGGGGTTTGGGTTTATCACTCAAGACGGTGGTGGCGATATATTTGTCCACTTCTCGGCCATCACGGGCGACGGTTTCAGGACGCTTGAAGAGAACCAAAAAGTAGAGTTCGAGGTAGCGCAAGGGCCCAAAGGCGCTCAGGCCGAGAACGTCCGCGTCCTATGAGCTTGATGATCGTTCCCGCAGGGCAGTGCAGGAACGATCCGCCCTCAGGCCATCAAGTGCTCGCTGTCCGCCAACACTCTGTCAGCCAGCAGCTTTGCCAGCCCAATCAACTGTGCAACGCCCAGCGCGCCTTCGCGTTTTGGCCCTTCCAATTCAAACGCAAAATCACTCATCAGCGCCTCGGCCGAAGCGAGGGTTTCGGTGAGGTTGACCAGCAGGTCTTCGGTGTTGAGGTGGTCTGCGACTGTGAACAGGCTGATGGGGGGATTTGGGGTGGGTTTGGTCATTGTGAGGCTCCTTAAAAGTGGAGCTGCCACTGATCGCCGCGACGCGATGGGGTGACAGCTGTGCGCAGGTTCGCGGACCGGTCAAGGAGCAACCCGGCATACCCAAGGTATCCCGCGCACAGCCGCCATAGCGCCGCACAGTAGACGCTAAAAAAGCGTCAACTGAAAGCGGGCGATAGTGCTTTTGCTCTTTGAAAATCCGGGCCGCGACGCCCGACCACTGCGTTTGCAGCGGTGTACGGAGACTAGAGAGCGGCTTTCCTAGGGGCAACCTCAAAACCCTGTCAGAAATTTCCTCGGTAGCGGCCGGTGGACACAAATCCAAGTGTGGGAGGGGGCTTGCCCTCGATGGCGTTGTGTCAGTCACCGACTCTTAGTCTGGCAAGCTGCAATCGGGGGCAAGCCCCCTCCCACATTTAAAATGTGTTCTTTCCGAAAAAACGTGGGCGTTTATAGCGATCGACGTTCCAAAACAAAAGTTGGAAGGCTTCTTGCAATACCGCCTGCAGGACGCCCAATTGCGTCAAAACTTTGCTTCAAAGGACACGAGGAATACCGGTGGTGGATCGCTCTCAAATGCTCGGCAACGCCCGCAGCACCCTGACTGACCTCTCGCGAGGCAATCTGGGTGTGCCGTTGTTGTTGCTGGTGATGCTGGCAATGATGATGTTGCCGATGCCGCCGTTCCTGCTGGACGTGTTCTTTACCTTCAACATTGCCCTGTCCGTCGTGGTCCTGCTGGTGTGCGTATACGCCCTGCGGCCGTTGGATTTTGCGGTATTCCCGACCATTCTGCTGGTGGCGACCCTGTTGCGGCTGGCGCTGAACGTGGCGTCGACCCGTGTGGTCATGCTGCACGGCCAGGACGGCCACGCCGCCGCCGGTAAGGTGATCCAGGCGTTCGGTGAGGTGGTGATCGGCGGTAACTACGTGGTCGGTATCGTGGTGTTCGCGATCCTGATGATCATCAACTTCGTGGTGGTCACCAAAGGCGCCGGGCGCATCTCCGAAGTGAGCGCGCGTTTTACCCTCGACGCGATGCCCGGCAAACAGATGGCTATCGACGCCGACCTCAACGCCGGCCTGATCGACCAGAACCAGGCCAAGTCGCGCCGCCTGGAAGTGGCCCAGGAAGCCGAGTTCTACGGTTCCATGGACGGTGCCAGCAAATTCGTGCGCGGTGACGCCATTGCCGGCCTGCTGATCCTGTTCATCAACCTGATCGGTGGCATGGCCGTGGGTATCTTCCAGCACGGCATGACCTTCGGCGATGCGGGCAAGGTGTACGCCTTGCTGACCATCGGTGACGGTTTAGTGGCGCAATTGCCATCACTGTTGTTATCGACAGCAGCGGCCATCATGGTGACCCGTGCTTCGGGCTCCGAAGACATGGGCAAGCAGATCAGCCGGCAGATGTTCGCCTCGCCCAAGGCGTTGGCCGTGGCGGCGGGCATCATGGCGATCATGGGTATCGTGCCGGGCATGCCGCACGTGTCATTCCTGAGCATGGCGGCCCTGGCCGGCGGCGCTGCGTACCTGTTCTGGAAAAAGCAGAATCAGGTCAAAGTCATCGCCCAGCAAGAGATCGCTCGCCAGCAGGAACTGCTGCCATCCCCGGCCCGCGCCCAGGAAACCAAGGAGCTTGGCTGGGATGACGTAACCCCGATCGACATGATCGGCCTGGAAGTCGGCTATCGCCTGATCCCGCTGGTGGACCGCAACCAGGGCGGCCAGTTGCTCGCGCGGATCAAGGGCGTGCGCAAGAAACTCTCACAGGACCTGGGCTTCTTGATGCCCACCGTGCACATCCGCGACAACCTCGACCTGGCGCCGAGTGCCTACCGCCTGACGCTGATGGGCGTGATCCTGGCCGAAGCCGAGATCTACCCGGACCGCGAGCTGGCGATCAACCCCGGGCAGGTGTTCGGCAGCCTCAACGGCATCACCGCCAAAGATCCGGCTTTTGGCCTGGACGCGGTGTGGATCGAAATCAGCCAGCGCAGCCAGGCGCAATCCCTCGGTTACACCGTGGTGGACGCCAGCACTGTGGTCGCGACTCACCTCAACCAGATCCTGTACAAACACTCCCACGAGCTGATCGGCCACGAGGAAGTCCAGCAATTGATGGGTTTGCTGGGCAAAGCGTCGCCGAAACTCGCCGAAGAGCTGGTGCCAGGCATTCTGTCGCTGTCGCAGTTGCTCAAGGTGTTGCAGGCGCTGTTGGCCGAACAGGTGCCGGTACGCGACATTCGCAGCATTGCCGAGGCCATCGCCAACAATGCCGCCAAGAGTCAAGATACTGCCGCCCTGGTGGCCGCAGTGCGCGTCGGATTGTCGCGTGCAATCGTCCAAAGCATTGTAGGGCTTGACTCCGAGCTGCCTGTGATCACCTTGGAACCCAGGTTGGAACAAATATTGCTCAATAGTATTCAGAAGGCAGGACAAGGCCAGGAAGAGGGCGTTCTGCTGGAGCCAAGCATGGCTGAGAAGCTGCAGCGTTCGTTGATTGACGCCGCACAGCGCCAGGAAATGCAGGGCCAACCGGTGATCCTGCTGGTGGCAGGCCCCGTCCGGGCGATGTTGTCGCGGTTTGGGCGTTTGGCAGTACCGAATTTGCACGTTTTGGCTTATCAGGAAATTCCTGACAACAAGCAAGTGACTATCGTCGCGACAGTAGGGCCCAACGGCTGAGGGTAGTGGGTTATGCAAGTTAAGCGTTTTTTCGCCGCCGATATGCGTCAGGCCATGAAACTGGTTCGTGATGAGCTGGGCGCCGACGCCGCGATTATCGGAAACCGTCGTATTGCCGGCGGTGTCGAGCTGACCGCTGCCCTGGATTACACCCCCCAGGCCCTGGCGCCACGCGTGCCGAACATGGAGCTCGAAGACGAGTTGCGCAAAACCGCTTCGCGCATCGTTTCGGCCCAGGCTGAACTGAGCATGCGCGGCGACAGCGATGCCACCACCAATCGCCAGTTGTTCGCCGGCCTGCCGTTGACCGCTGCCGAGCCACTGGTCGAGCCGACGTTCAAAGAACCGCCGCGTCCTGCTGCGCCTGCCCCGGCGCCTGCGGTTGACCAGCGTGTGTTCGACTCGATGCGCTTTGAACTCAATGGCCTGCGTGAACTGCTGGAAGTGCAGTTGGGCTCGCTGGCCTGGAACCAGCTGCAGGGCAGCAAGCCGCAACAGGCCAACCTTTGGCGTCGGCTGCAACGCATCGGCCTGTCTGGCCCGTTGTCCCGCGACCTGTTGGCTCTGACCACTGAAATCGACGAGCCTCGCCAGGCCTGGCGCATGTTGCTGGCTCATTTGGCGCGGATGATCGTCACGCCGGAAATCGAACCCCTGGAAGAGGGTGGTGTAATTGCTATGGTCGGCCCTGCCGGCATGGGCAAGACCACCACCCTGGCCAAGCTGGCTGCCCGCTACGTCCTCAAGTACGGCGCGCAGAATATCGCGCTGGTGAGCATGGACAGCTACCGTATTGGTGCCCAGGAACAGCTCAAGACGTTGGGCCGAATTCTCAATGTGTCGGTGACCCATGTAGATCCGGGCCAGTCCCTGGCCAATGCCCTCGACCCACTGCTGCGCAAACGCGTGGTGTTGATCGATACCGCTGGCCTGCAAGCCAGCGACCCGGCATTGCGCATGCAACTGGAAAGCCTTGCCGGGCGTGGCATCAAGTCGAAGAATTACCTGGTGCTTGCAACCACCAGCCAGAAACAGGTTCTTACCGCTGCGTATCACAGCTACAAACGCTGCGGCCTGGCCGGTTGCATCCTCACCAAGCTCGATGAAACCGCGAGCCTGGGCGAGGTGCTGAGCCTGGCCATCAGTCATGAATTGCCGGTCGCCTACCTGACCGACGGGCCGCGGATCCCGGATGATCTGCATCTGCCGCGCCGTCATCAGTTGGTCAGCCGTGCAGTCAGCGTGCAAATGCAAGAAGAGCCTAGCGAGGAAGCGATGGCCGATATGTTCGCCGACCTTTACCACAACCCGGCAAAACGGGTTGGTTGAGGCAGGATGAACACCGTGAAATGTATCTACATCGATGGTCTGCAAGCGATTCACGCGGCCAAGCCATGTAGCCTGCGTCTAAGCAAGACAAGGTAAAGAAATAAAATGGGCAGCATGCATCCCGTACAGGTGATCGCGGTGACCGGCGGCAAAGGTGGCGTCGGGAAAACTAACGTGTCAGTGAATTTGTCCCTGGCCCTGGCAGAGCTTGGCCGTCGTGTCATGCTGCTGGATGCTGACCTGGGGCTGGCGAACGTCGACGTTCTGCTGGGGCTGACGCCCAAACATACCCTGGCCGATGTGATCGAAGGCCGCTGTGAGCTGCGCGATGTGCTGCTGCAGGGCCCCGGTGGCATTCGCATCGTGCCGGCCGCCTCCGGCACCCAGAGCATGGTGCACCTGAGCCCGGCGCAGCATGCCGGCCTGATCCAGGCTTTCAGTGATATCGGCGACAACCTCGACGTGCTGGTGATCGACACCGCCGCCGGGATCGGCGAGTCCGTGGTCAGCTTCGTGCGCGCAGCGCAGGAAGTGTTGCTGGTGGTCTGCGATGAACCCACCTCGATCACCGACGCCTACGCCCTGATCAAACTGCTTAACCGCGACTATGGCATGAACCGCTTCCGCGTCCTGGCCAACATGGCCCAGAGCCCGCAGGAAGGGCGCAACCTGTTCGCCAAGTTGACCAAGGTCACGGATCGCTTCCTCGATGTCGCCTTACAATACGTCGGCGCAGTTCCCTACGACGAGTGTGTGCGCAAGGCTGTGCAAAAGCAGCGTGCAGTCTACGAAGCGTTCCCTCGTTCCAAATGCGCATTGGCGTTCAAGGCTATTGCCCAGAAGGTCGATACCTGGCCGTTGCCTGCCAACCCGCGGGGGCATCTGGAGTTTTTCGTCGAGCGATTGGTGCATCAGACGAGTGCAGGACCCGTGCTATGACAGCAACCGGCTACAACGCGTACAAGAAGTCTGCCCGTGACAGTCAGGGCGAGTTGATCGAGCGCTACGCGCCCTTGGTCAAGCGCATTGCCTATCACTTGCTGGCACGCCTGCCCGCCAGCGTCCAGGTCGAAGACCTGATCCAGGCGGGCATGATCGGCCTGCTTGAAGTGTCGACCAAATACGACGCGAGCAAGGGTGCGAGTTTCGAGACGTACGCGGGTATCCGTATCCGTGGCGCGATGCTTGATGAGGTACGTAAAGGTGACTGGGCGCCGCGTTCGGTGCATCGCAATACGCGCATGGTCAGTGATGCAATTCGCGCAATTGAAGCAAAAACCGGTCGCGACGCTAAAGATCACGAAGTTGCGGCCGAACTCCAATTGAGTCTCGACGATTACTACGGGATTTTGAACGATACCTTGGGCAGCCGCCTGTTCAGTTTCGACGACCTGTTGCAGGACGGCGAACACGAAGGGCTGCACGAGGACGGCGCGAGCGCTCATATGGAGCCATCGCGTGACCTGGAAGATGAGCGTTTCCAGGGGGCGTTGGCGGATGCGATTGCCAATTTGCCGGAGCGTGAGCGACTGGTGTTGGCGCTGTACTACGACGAAGAGCTGAACCTCAAGGAAATCGGTGAGGTCCTGGGGGTCAGCGAGTCGCGGGTCAGCCAGTTGCACAGCCAGTGCGCAGCCCGCTTGCGGGGGCGTTTGGGAGAGTGGCGAGCGCGCTGACAGGCAGTGTGGGGACACTGCAGACGATACCGCGAGGGCCTGGCCTTTGCGGGTTCGACCCGTGGTGCCCCGGCAGTCCTTTTTGTGTAATGCCTGTTGATTGAAATGGCGCGTCCAGGTGCTGGGCGCGTTTAAGACTGCTTGGAGGTCGAATTGGACAAGAACATGAAAATCCTCATCGTTGATGACTTCTCAACGATGCGGCGGATCATAAAAAACCTGTTGCGTGACCTTGGGTTCACTAACACGGTCGAGGCGGATGACGGCATTACGGCGATTCCGATCCTCAACAGCGGCAGCATCGACTTTCTGGTAACGGACTGGAACATGCCGGGCATGACCGGTATCGACTTGCTGCGCCACGTGCGCGCCGACGAAAAACTGCGCAGCCTGCCTGTGCTGATGGTGACCGCCGAAGCCAAGCGTGAGCAGATCATCGAAGCCGCCCAAGCCGGGGTAAACGGTTACGTGGTCAAGCCATTCACTGCATTGGCCTTGAAAGAGAAGATCGAGAAAATCTTCGAACGCATCCACGGCTAATGCCATCGCGGGGGAGCTATGGAGCATAAAGAAACGTCACAGGGAGACTTCGAGTCGACCCTGAAAAAGCATGCTCACCAGTTGGTCGACAGCCTTGAAAAAGGCCAGTTCGGCGACGCGGTGCAGTTAATCCATGAGCTCAACCAGACCCGTGACCGCGGCCTGTACCAGGAAGTGGGCAAGCTCACACGCGAGCTGCACAGTGCGATCGTCAATTTCCAGATTGACCCGCATATGCCCCAGGCCGAGGAAATCTCCCAGATCACCGATGCCACCGAACGCCTGTCTTATGTGGTCAGGCTGACTGAGGCGGCGGCCAACCGCACCATGGACCTGGTGGAGAACGCCACGCCCCTGGTCAATGGCATGGCCAATGAAGCCCAGGCCCTCAGCGTTGACTGGGGCCGCTTCATGCGTCGGGAAGTGGGCGCGGAAGAGTTTCGTGAATTGGCGCGTCGGGTCGAAGGGTTCTTGTCACGCAGCGAGCAGGAAAACCGCACGGTTTCCAGCAACCTCAACGACATTCTGCTCGCCCAGGATTACCAGGACCTCACCGGTCAGGTGATCAAGCGTGTGACCCAGTTGGTCACCGAAGTGGAAAGCAACTTGCTCAAATTGGTGCTTATGGCAGGCCAGGTTGACCGTTTTGCCGGTATTGAACATGACCGCGAAGCGATCCTCTCGGAAAAAGATCCAAAAAAACATCTCGCCAAGGGTGAAGGTCCGCAGATTCATGCCGATAAACGTGAAGACGTTGTATCGGGTCAAGATGATGTTGATGACCTGTTATCCAGTTTAGGCTTCTAAGGAGCACCCACATGAGCTTCGGCGCCGATGAAGAAATCCTTCAGGATTTCCTTGTAGAGGCCGGCGAAATTTTAGAGCAGTTGTCCGAGCAACTGGTCGAGCTGGAAAGCCGACCGGATGATGCGAACCTGCTCAATGCAATTTTTCGCGGTTTTCACACTGTAAAAGGGGGCGCCGGCTTCCTCCAGCTCCATGAGCTGGTGGAGTGCTGCCACATCGCCGAGAACGTGTTCGACATCCTGCGCAAGGGTGAGCGTCACGTTGATTCGGAATTGATGGACGTGATTCTCGAAGCACTGGATGCGGTCAACGGCATGTTCAGCGAGGTGCGCGACCGTGCACCGATCACTGCCGCCACCCCGGAGCTGCTGGCCGCCCTGGCGCGCCTGGCGGAACCCGCCGACACCTCGGCAGCGCCTGTGGTCGAGGCGGCGCCCGAGCCTGTGGCCGAAGCCGAAGCGGATGTGACCGACAGCGAGTTCGAACAGTTGCTCAACTCCCTCAGTGCCGTGAAGGCCGAGGCTGAGGCACCCAAGGCGCCCGTCGCTGCGCCAACCAGCGAAGACATCACCGACGCTGAGTTCGAATCCCTGCTTGACCAATTGCATGGCAAAGGCCAGTTTGCAGCGGACGCCGTGGCACCTGCCGCTGCGCCCGAGGCGCCTGCGGCTAAAGCCAATACCGACATCACCGACGACGAATTCGAAGCGTTGCTCGACCAACTGCACGGCAAGGGCACCTTCGTGGCCGACGCCTTGCCGGAAGTCGCCGCCACCGCCGCAGCGCCTGCCGCAGCCAGTGCAGCACCGGCTGGCGACGGCCTGATCTCCGATCATGAGTTCGAATCGCTGCTGGACGAATTGCACGGCAAGGGCAAGTTCAGCGAAGTGGCTCCGGCCGCTGCTGCTGTTGCCACGGTTGCCGCCAAAGCCGCCGCGCCGGCTCCGGCCGCCAAGCCTGCGCCTGTAGCGGCTCCTGCTCCAGCGCGTGCCGCCGCAGCACCGGTTGCCGAGAAGCCTGCCAGTGAAGCCGAAACCACCGTGCGGGTTGATACCGCACGCCTGGACGACATCATGAACATGGTCGGCGAACTGGTACTGGTGCGTAACCGCCTGGTGCGCCTGGGCCTGAGCAGCGGCGATGAAGCCATGCAAAAGGCCGTGTCGAACCTCGACGTGGTCACCGCCGACCTGCAAACCGCCGTGATGAAAACGCGGATGCAGCCGATTAAGAAAGTCTTCGGCCGCTTCCCGCGCCTGGTTCGCGACCTCGCGCGCCAGTTGAAGAAAGAGATCAACCTGGAACTGGTGGGTGAAGAAACCGACCTCGACAAAAACCTGGTCGAGGCCTTGGCCGACCCGCTGGTCCACTTGGTGCGCAACGCCGTCGACCACGGCGTGGAAACCCCGGAAGAACGCGAGGCCTCGGGCAAATCCCGCAACGGCAAAGTGATCCTGGCGGCGGAGCAAGAAGGCGACCATATCCTGCTGTCGATTACCGACGACGGCAAAGGCATGGACCCGACCATCCTGCGTAACATCGCGGTCAAGCGTGGCGTGATGGACAAGGACGCCGCCGACCGCCTGACCGACACCGAGTGCTACAACCTGATCTTCGCCCCGGGCTTCTCGACCAAGACCGAAATTTCCGACGTGTCCGGCCGTGGCGTCGGCATGGACGTGGTGAAGACCAAGATCAGCCAGCTCAATGGCTCGATCAACATCTACTCGACCAAGGGCCAGGGCTCGAAGATCGTGATCAAGGTGCCGTTGACCTTGGCGATCATGCCGACCCTGATGGTGATGCTGGGCAACCAGGCGTTCGCCTTCCCGCTGGTCAACGTCAACGAGATCTTCCACCTCGACCTGTCGCGCACCAACGTGGTGGACGGCCAGGAAGTGGTGATCGTGCGCGACAAGGCGTTGCCCCTGTTCTACCTCAAGCGCTGGCTGGTGGCATCGGCCAAGCATGAAGAGCAGCGCGAAGGTCATGTGGTGATTCTCTCCGTGGGCACCCAGCGCATCGGCTTTGTCGTCGATCAACTGGTGGGCCAGGAAGAAGTGGTCATCAAGCCTTTGGGCAAAATGCTGCAGGGAACCCCGGGCATGTCGGGTGCGACCATCACCGGTGACGGTCGGATCGCGCTGATTCTCGATGTTCCGAGCATGCTCAAGCGTTACGCCGCTCGGCGTATTTGATTCTGGTGGGGCAGGGCGGTAGTGCCCGCCCCGCCTAACGGAGTGTTTATGGCAGTCAAGGTCCTGGTGGTGGACGATTCGGGTTTCTTCCGCCGCCGCGTCTCGGAAATTCTTTCCGCCGATCCAACGATCCAGGTGGTCGGCACGGCCACCAACGGCAAAGAGGCGATTGATCAAGCCATTGCGTTGAAACCGGACGTGATCACCATGGACTACGAGATGCCGATGATGGATGGCATCACCGCAGTCCGGCACATCATGCAACGCTGCCCAATCCCGGTATTGATGTTCTCCTCGCTCACGCACGAAGGCGCCCGGGTCACCCTGGATGCGCTGGACGCCGGCGCGGTGGACTTCCTGCCGAAGAATTTCGAAGACATCTCGCGCAACCCCGAGAAGGTCAAGCAACTGCTGTGCGAGAAAGTGCACAGCATTTCGCGCAGTAACCGTCGTAGCCTGTTCAGCGCTCCCGCGCCGACGCCTGCACCGGTTGCGGCACCGGCTGCGCCGACGTCATCGTTTGCTCGCCCAGCGCCTGCGCCGGTTGCACGGCCTGCCGTGGCGCCGGTTCGCGCCGCTGCGCCTGCCGCTACCCACTCGCCTGCGCCGAAACGCAAGGCCTACAAGCTGGTGGCTATCGGCACGTCCACCGGCGGCCCGGTGGCCCTGCAACGCGTATTGACCCAACTGCCGGCCAACTTCCCGGCGCCGATCGTGTTGATCCAGCACATGCCCGCCGCCTTCACCAAAGCGTTCGCCGAGCGCCTGGACAAGCTGTGCCGCATCAGCGTCAAGGAAGCCGAGGATGGCGACATCCTGCGTCCTGGCCTGGCGTTGCTGGCGCCGGGTGGCAAGCAAATGATGGTGGACGGCCGTGGCGCGATCAAAATCCTGCCGGGCGACGAGCGCCTGAACTACAAACCGTGCGTGGATATCACCTTCGGTTCGGCA
Source organism: Pseudomonas reactans (assembly GCF_013387025.1). Classification (NCBI taxonomy): domain Bacteria; kingdom Pseudomonadati; phylum Pseudomonadota; class Gammaproteobacteria; order Pseudomonadales; family Pseudomonadaceae; genus Pseudomonas; species Pseudomonas reactans. The sequence continues at coordinate 18,152 of NZ_JACAQP010000051.1, forward strand.
GCCAAGTCCTACGGCGACAAAGTTCTGGCGGTGGTGCTCACCGGCATGGGCGCCGACGGCCGTGAGGGCGCGCGCCTGCTCAAGCAGGGCGGCAGCGCCATCTGGGCCCAGGACGAGGCCAGCTGCGTGATCTATGGCATGCCTATGGCCATCGTCAAGGCCGACCTGGCCGACGCCGTCTACAGCCTGGACGACATCGGCAAGCATCTGGTGGAGGCCTGCCTCTGATGGATGTCTTGAGCCTGATCGGTATCATCATGGCGTTTGTCGCGATCATTGGCGGCAACTACCTCGAAGGCGGTCACCTTGGCGCCCTGGCCAACGGTCCGGCCGCGTTGATCGTGATCGGCGGCACCGTGGGCGCGGCGTTGTTGCAGTCGCCCATGAGTTCGTTCAAGCGCGCCATGCAGATCCTTATCTGGATCATTTTCCCGCCGCGTGTCGACCTGCCTGGCGGCATCGACCGCGTGGTCAACTGGAGCCTCACCGCCCGCAAGGAAGGCCTGCTGGGCCTGGAAGGCGTGGCCGATGCCGAGCCTGACAGCTACGCACGCAAAGGCCTGCAATTGCTGGTCGATGGTGCCGAACCGGAAGCGATCCGCAGCATCCTCGAAGTGGATTTCTACACCCAGGAAAGCCGCGACATCAACGCCGCCAAAGTCTACGAAAGCATGGGCGGCTACGCGCCGACCATCGGCATCATCGGTGCGGTGATGGGCCTGATCCACGTGATGGGCAACCTGGCCGATCCGTCGCAACTGGGCAGCGGCATTGCCGTGGCGTTTGTCGCCACGATCTATGGCGTGGCCAGTGCCAACCTGGTGTTGTTGCCGGTGGCGAGCAAGCTCAAGTCGATTGCCCTGCGCCAGTCGCGTTACCGCGAAATGTTGTTGGAAGGTATTTTGTCGATTGCCGAGGGCGAGAACCCGCGCTCCATCGAATTGAAGCTCCAGGGCTTCATGGATTGATGGGAGGTATTCATTGTGAGCCGTCGCCGTCGAGAGCCTGAAGAACACGTCAACCACGAGCGGTGGTTGGTGTCCTACGCGGACTTCATCACTTTGCTGTTCGCGTTTTTCGTGGTGATGTACTCCATCTCGTCGATCAACGAAGGCAAGTACAAGGTCATTTCCCAGGCACTGATCGGCGTGTTCAACGACGCCGACCGCTCGCTCAAGCCGATTCCCATCGGTGAAGAGCGGCCCAAGACCGTGACCCCGGCCAAGCCGCTGGTCAACGACAGCGATGAAACCGCTGCCGGTGTGGGTGGCACCAGCGATCCGCTGAAAAGCATCGCCGATGACATCAGCGCAGCGTTTGGCGACCTGATCAGCTCCAACCAGATGACCGTGCGCGGCAACGAGTTGTGGGTGGAGATCGAGCTCAATTCCAGCCTGTTGTTTGCCAGCGCCGACGCGTTGCCGAGCGACCAGGCGTTTACCATCATCGACAAGGTGGCGGCGATCCTCAAGCCGTTTGAAAACCCGATCCATGTCGAAGGCTTCACCGACAATTTCCCGATCAGCACCGCGCAGTACCCGACCAACTGGGAGCTGTCCTCGGCCCGTGCGTCCAGCATCGTGCGCATGCTGGCGATGCAGGGCGTGAACCCTGGGCGCCTGGCCTCGGTGGGTTATGGCGAGTTCCAGCCGGTGGCCAATAACGCCACGGTAGAGGGCCGCGCGAAGAACCGCCGGGTGGTGTTGGTGGTGTCGCGCAACCTGGATGTGCGCCGCAGCCTGACCGGTACCGGCACCGCCAATGCAACACCGGATGCCGCCTTGAAGCGGGCTGGCACACAAACTGCACCGCCCTCTGTAAAACCGCCGGTTCGTCAGAGCGCCGTCAATTCTCCGTCGCCGGCTCAATAACCTTTTGCAATGTCTCGGTCGCGCCTGTGCCTGCCGGGAGGAACCAACCGAATGAGAGTCTGGGCAGTTGCCAATCAAAAAGGTGGGGTCGGCAAGACCACCACGTCCATCGCCTTAGCCGGCTTGCTGGCCGAGGCGGGCAAGCGCGTGGTCGTGGTGGACCTGGACCCGCACGGCTCCATGACTAGCTATTTCGGCTACGACCCGGATGCTCTGGAACACAGCAACTACGACCTGTTCCTGCACAAGGGCAGCGTGCCGGCCGATCTGCCGGGGCAACTGCTGCTGCCCACCAGCAACGAAAGCATTTCCCTGCTGCCCTCCAGCACCGCCCTGGCCACCCTTGAGCGCCAGTCGCCGGGGCAGAGCGGGTTGGGCCTGGTGATCGCCAAGACCCTGGCGCAACTGTGGCAGGACTTCGACTACGCCATCATCGACAGCCCGCCGTTGCTCGGCGTGCTGATGGTCAACGCCTTGGCGGCCAGCCAGCAGTTGGTGATCCCGGTGCAGACCGAACACTTGGCGGTCAAAGGCCTGGAGCGCATGGTCAGCACCCTGGCGATGATCAACCGTTCGCGCAAACAGGCGCTGCCGTTCAGCATCGTGCCGACCCTGTTCGACCGCCGCACCCAGGCGTCCCTCGGCACCCTGCGCGTGTTGCGCGATGCCTACCCGGACACCATCTGGAACGGCTACATCCCGGTGGACACGCGCCTGCGTGACGCCAGCCGCGCAGGCCTCGCGCCGTCGCAGTTCGACCCGAAAAGCCGTGGTGTGCTCGCCTACCGTGCGTTGCTCAAGCACCTGTTGTCGCAACAGCTTGTGGCGCAGGTGGCGTGATGAACCGTCCTGTCGAACTCAAGACCCGGCCGCAACTGGCACTGGAATCCTACCTGGATGCCCTGCTGCAGGATGCGACCGCCGAAGAACTGCCGGAACCGATTCTGGTGTTGGAACCGGCTGTTGAACCCGAAGCCGCGCTGGATGAATTCCAGTTGGCCGTGCTCGAAGAACAAGCCCGCGATGCGCAGGTCGTGGTGCCGATCACACCGATAGTGGTGGCGCCTGTGGTGGTTGCGCCCGTCGTTGTCGAGCCAGTGGTGGAAGTGCACCTGCCGCCGAGTATTACGCCGCCGCCAGTCACCGGTGACGGTCGCCCGAGCTGGGCTGCCGAACCGTTTGAATGCCTGCTGTTCGACGTCGCCGGCTTGACCCTGGCAGTGCCGTTGGTATGCCTGGGCTCGATCTATTCCCTGGAAGGCCAGGAGTTGACGCCGCTGTTCGGCCAACCGGAGTGGTTCCTCGGCATCCTGCCCAGCCAGGCCGGTAACCTCAAGGTCCTGGACACTGCGCGCTGGGTCATGCCCGACCGCTACCGCGATGACTTCCGCCAGGGCCTGCAATACGTGATCTCGGTGCAGGGCTACGAGTGGGGGCTGGCGGTGCATCAAGTCAGCCGCTCGTTGCGCCTGGACCCGAACGAAATCAAATGGCGCAGCCACCGCGGCCAACGGCCTTGGCTGGCGGGCACCGTGATCGAACACATGTGCGCGTTGCTCGACGTCGCCGAACTGGCCGAGTTGATCGCCAGCGGTGCCGTCAAGTCGATGCCACTGAACAAACACAGTTGATTGAACAATAAGGGCCGCATGCGAATGCGGTCAGTGAAGCACGCACGCCGTGTCATGCGGCATTTGAAGGGGTCAGGGGTATGAACAAGTCAGCGTCCGCACAAGGTTTGGATGATCCGATCCTGCAATGGGTGACCTTCAAGCTGGACAACGAGTCCTACGGCATTAACGTGATGCGCGTGCAGGAAGTGCTGCGCTACACCGAGATCGCCCCGGTGCCGGGTGCGCCGAGCTACGTGCTGGGCATCATCAACCTGCGCGGCAACGTGGTGACGGTGATCGACACCCGTCAGCGTTTCGGCCTGGTGCCGACTGAAGTCAACGACAACACGCGTATCGTCATCATCGAAGCCGACAAGCAAGTGGTCGGGATCATGGTCGACAGCGTGGCTGAAGTGGTTTATCTGCGCCAATCGGAAGTGGAAACTGCGCCGAACGTGGGTAACGAAGAGTCCGCCAAGTTCATCCAGGGTGTGTGCAACAAGAACGGCGAGCTGCTGATTCTGGTTGAGCTGGACAAGATGATGAGCGAAGAAGAATGGTCGGAACTGGAGAGCATCTGATTGTTCCTTGAGGCCGCGGTGATTGTCCTGGCCCTGTTGTGGGCTGGGACTTTGGCATTTCTGTTGCGCTTTGTGCGTCAGCAGCGTGAACTGTTGTTGCAGCAGGCTGAGCGTGATGCTCTGCGTGATCGGCGGGTGCTGGAGTTGGTGAAGCGGGTTGATCACTTTCAGCAGAGTGCGGTGAAGGTCGGGGATGAGGTGCATGAATTGCGCGCAATTGTCGGGCCGTTGCCTGACAAACTGGCGCAGATTGAGCAGCGGGATCCTTCGAGTCTTTCGTTTGCCCAGGCCGCTAAGCTGGTGGGGATGGGGGCTACGGTGGATGAGTTGACGCAGTCTTGTGGGTTGACTCAGGCTGAGGCGCAACTGATGAGTAAGCTTCACAAGAGTTGACTGGGTACATATCCGTTATTTAGGTAACGGCCGCCTATGGTTCCGCTCTTACAGCGG
>NZ_JACAQP010000052.1:0-23063 GCF_013387025.1 Pseudomonas reactans
GGCCGGAATTCGGCAGGGATTTGGGGGGTAAACCGGCAGGGATGCCGGTTTAGCCGCCCCGCGCCATGGATGGCGCGTGGCGGCGGCCCCCCAAATCACTGTCGGATTACGGGCACACCGAGCCTAGGCGAGGTGCCGAGTGTTGGGGCAAGAGCGTTTTGCTTACTTTTGCGCTTTTCAAAAGTGAGCCGCCGTAAGGGCGGAACCAATAGCCGCCGTTACCCAAAAAACGGATATGTACACCTAAAAACAGGTCCAACCCAATGAGCCTGCTCCCGTACGCCTGGGCCAAATCCCAACGCATCCTCCTGCGCCCCACCGAAGCAGGCCACCTGCTAACCGTGTGCCCCTCAACCCCCGGCTGGTCCATCAGCGAAGTCCACCGCCAATTCGGCCAAACCCACCTCGAACAGGTCCGCGACGACGAACTCGACCGCCTACTCACCAGCGCCTACGCCGACACTGGCAGCGCCGCCGCTGTAGTGGGCGCCGCCGAAAACGAAGTCGACCTCGACCGCCTCATGCAAGACATGCCCGAAATCACCGACCTGCTCGACACCCAAGACGGCGCCCCCGTCATCCGCATGATCAACGCCTTGCTGACCCAAGCCGCCCGCGACGAAGCCAGCGACATCCACATCGAGCCCTACGAAACGCACTCCGTCGTGCGCTACCGCGTCGACGGCACCCTGCGTGACGTGGTCTCACCCCGCAAGGCATTGCATGGCGCGCTGGTCTCGCGGATCAAGATCATGGCCCAACTCGATATCGCCGAAAAACGCCTGCCCCAGGACGGCCGTATCGCCCTGCGTGTAGCCGGGCGGCCCATCGACATTCGCGTGTCCACGGTGCCCACCGGCCATGGCGAACGCGTCGTCATGCGCCTGCTGGACAAACAAGCCGGGCGCCTGCAACTGGAAACCCTGGGCATGGAACCGCAATTGCTGGCACGCCTGGACACGCTGATCCGCCAACCCCATGGCATCGTGCTGGTCACCGGCCCCACCGGCAGCGGCAAGACCACCAGCCTGTACGCCGCCCTGGCACGGCTGGACGCGAGCACCAGCAATATCCTCACCGTGGAAGACCCGGTGGAATACGACCTGCCGGGCATCAGCCAGATCCAGGTCAACGCCAAGATCGACATGACCTTCGGCCTGGCCCTGCGGGCGATCCTGCGCCAGGACCCGGACATCATCATGATCGGTGAAATCCGTGACCTGGAGACCGCGCAAATCGCCGTGCAGGCCTCGCTCACCGGTCACCTGGTGCTGGCAACCTTGCACACCAACGATGCAGTGTCGGCGGTCAACCGGCTGATCGATATGGGCGTTGAACCGTTCCTGTTGGCCTCGTCGTTGCTCGGTGTGTTGGCCCAGCGCCTGGTGCGTCGCCTGTGTCCGCACTGCAAGCAGGAAGACCCGGCCGCTCCAGGCACTTGGCGTCCGGTGGGCTGCGCGCAGTGCAACCAGATCGGCTACAGCGGGCGTACCGGTATCCATGAATTGTTTTGCGTCGACGACGATGTGCGCAGCCTGATCCACCAGGGCGCCAACGAGCAGGACCTGCGCCTGGCTGCGCGCCGTGCAGGGATGTTCAGCATGCGTGAAGACGGCGAGCGCTGGGTGCGCAGCGGCGCCACCGCGCCTGAAGAAATCCTGCGTGTGACACGGGACGCCTGATGAATCGCTATCGCTATGAAGCCGCCGATGCCAGCGGCAAAGTCGAGGCCGGGCATGTGGAGGCCGATAGCCAGAGTGCGGCCTTTGCCAGCCTGCGCAGCCGGGGCTTGACCGCACTGCTGGTGCAGATCGAAGGCAATCAGCAAACAGCGGCCGGTAGCAGCCTGTTCACCGCCAAGCTGTCGGACAACGACCTGGCCTGGGCCACGCGGCAACTGGCGAGCCTGTTGGGCGCGAGCCTGCCGTTGGAAGCCGCCTTGAGTGCCACGGTGGAGCAGGCCGAGAAAAAACACATCGCCCAAACCTTGAGCGCGGTGCGCGCTGATGTACGCGGTGGTATGCGCCTGGCGGACGCGTTGGCGGCGCGGCCACGGGATTTTCCGTCGATTTATCGCGCGTTGATCGCGGCGGGGGAGGAGTCCGGCGACCTGGCCCAGGTGATGGAGCGCCTTGCCGACTACATCGAGGAACGCAACAACCTGCGTGGCAAGATCCTCACCGCGTTTATCTACCCAGGCGTAGTAGGGCTGGTGTCCATTGGTATTGTGATTTTCCTGCTGAGCTACGTGGTGCCGCAGGTGGTCAGTGCGTTTTCCCAGGCGCGCCAGGATTTACCAGGTTTGACCCTGGCGATGCTTAATGCCAGCGATTTCATCCGCGCCTGGGGCTGGCTGTGTTTTGCCGGGATTGTCGGCGGTTTCTGGAGCTGGCGCCTGTATTTGCGCAACCCGGTGGCGCGTTTGAGTTGGCATAGCCGGGTGTTGCGCCTGCCGCTGATCGGGCGTTTTGTGCTGGGCCTGAACACCGCGCGGTTTGCCTCGACCCTGGCAATTCTCGGCGGTGCCGGGGTGCCGCTGTTGCGCGCCCTGGAAGCGGCGCGGCAGACCCTGTCCAATGATCGCCTGAGCCAGTGCGTCAACGACGCCACCGCCAAGGTGCGTGAGGGCGTCAACCTGGCCCCGGCGTTGGCGGTGGAGAAGGTGTTCCCGCCGGTGTTGATCCACCTGATCGCCAGCGGCGAGAAAACCGGCTCGCTGCCGCCGATGCTGGAGCGTGCGGCGCAGACCCTGTCGCGGGATATCGAACGCCGCGCCATGGGCATGACCGCGTTGCTGGAGCCGCTGATGATCGTGGTGATGGGCGCGGTGGTGCTGGTGATTGTCATGGCGGTGCTGTTGCCGATCATTGAAATCAATCAACTGGTCACGTAGCTCCCCCGACCGACCTCGGGTTCCTCATTGCGTCACATTTTCACACCCAGCGCGGCCTCCAGCGCCGCCTGCTGAAACCTCGCTGTCACCTGTGCCGAAACCGCTCAAAACCGTGACCAAAACACCCGAGAATCTTTTTAGAAATCAAGGCGTTCCTCCCGAGGTTTTTTCCCATAACCGTCATCGGAAACTGCGACTTTCTCTTCCATGGTTTTACCCCTGGCCACCCCCGTAGCTACCCCAGGTAGTTCAGGCTCGGGACCGAAGCCATGGCGTCATGCAAGAGCCATCTACCCCAAACGTACAAACACGACGAAAGGAGATTCTTCATGTTTAAGCGCAACGTTCTCGCGGTATCCATGACCCTCGCTGCACTGTGCTCGGCCCAGGCTGCAATGGCCGACATCAACGGCGGCGGTGCAACCCTGCCACAAGCGCTGTACCAGACATCCGGCGTGTTGACCGCAGGTTTTGCCCCGTACATCGGTGTGGGCAGCGGCAATGGCAAGGCAGCTTTCTTGACCAACGACTACACCAAGTTGAAGGCTGGCGTTTCCAACCTGAACGTGCACTGGGCGGGCAGCGATTCCAAACTGAACGCCACTGAACTGTCGACCTACGCATCGGCCAAGCAACCAGCCTGGGGCAAGCTGATCCAGGTGCCATCGGTGGGTACTTCGGTTGCCATCCCTTTCAATAAAAGCGGTACTGCTGCCGTTGACCTGAGCGTCAACGAGCTGTGCGGTGTGTTCTCCGGTCGTATCACCGACTGGAGCGGTATCACAGGTTCGGGTCGCAGTGGCGCCATCAAAGTGGTTTACCGCAGCGAAAGCAGTGGCACCACCGAGCTGTTCACGCGCTTCCTGAATGCCAAGTGCGCTGAAACCGGCACCTTCAATGTCACCACCACCTTCGGCACCAGCTACACCGATGGCTTGCCTACCGGTGCTGTTTCCGCAACTGGCAGCCAAGGCGTGATGACCACCCTGGCCGGTACCGACGGCGGTATCACCTACATGAGCCCTGACTTTGCCGCCCCGACCCTGGCTGGTCTGGATGACGCAACTAAAGTCGCTCGCGTGGGCAAGGACGTGGTCAACGGTGTGGCGGTCCAGGGTGTATCACCGGCTTCGAGCAACGTATCCGCCGCCATCAACGCTGTTCCATTGCCTGCTGTCGCTGACCGTGGCAACCCTGACGCTTGGGTTCCCGTGTTCGGCAAAGCCAACACCGCAGGTGTGGTGCCTTACCCAACGTCGGGCTACCCGATCCTGGGCTTCACCAACGTGATCTTCAGCCAGTGCTACGCCGATGCCACCCAGACCACCCAAGTGCGTGACTTCTTCACCAAGCACTACGGTTCGTCTGCCAACAACGACGCAGCGATCGAAGCCAACGCTTTCGTGCCACTGCCAAACAACTGGAAAATCGCCATTCGCGGTAGCTTCCTGACCGCTTCCAACGCCCTGAGCATCGGCAACACCAACGTCTGCAACGGCATCGGTCGTCCGCAGTAACCCAAGCGTTCACCGACCGGCAACACCTGATCAGCAACGGCCTGTGCCGTTGCTGATTTTTGCGTTTGTGTCGTTTTGCCCCGCACTAACAGCCCCATGTGAACTTTGCATGACAGAAGTTCAGTCGCGCCCCTCGCCAACCGCCTAACCCTCATACGTGAGCTTGTCTTGCTCCCTGCGTAATAACAAAGAAGGAAGATTCCTGATGGTCCGCTGCAAATCACCGGTCAATCTGAAAGCCCCCGAGACTATCCTGCGCCTCAAGCCTTTGGCCCATGCCATTGCCTTGTTGATGGTGGCGGGTAACGCCCAGGCAGCCACGGCATTCAGTTCCGGCTGGTTTGCCGACAAGGGCGCGTCCCAGGCGGCCACGGCGGCACGCACTGGCGCGGGCCAGGTGCCAGGGATTCCCTCATTGAACCAGCAGGCGCGGGTCAAGCAGCAGTTGTCGCGCTCCATCAGCACCTTGAACACCAGCGTCGCGGCGATCGCGGCCCAGCAGGCCGCACAAGCGGCAGGGCGCCAGGCGGCGTTCGGTCAGGTCTCGACGATTCCCGATGGCCTGGGCAAGGGCGGCTTGCAGGTGGACAACGGCCTGACCCAGGGCTGGACCAACGCCAAGGGCCCGACCCAGAGCCAGTCCGGTGGCAAGACCACGGTGACCATCGAACAGACCGCTGACAAGGCGATCCTCAACTGGGAGACGTTCAACGTCGGGCGCAACACCACTGTGGACTTCCAGCAGCAGGCCAGTTGGGCGGTGCTCAACCGCGTCAACGATCCCAATGCGCGCCCCAGTGAGATCCAGGGCCAGATCAACGGTGCCGGTACGGTGATGATCATGAACCGCAATGGCGTGGTGTTCAGCGGCACCAGCCAGGTGAATGTGCGTAACCTGGTCGCTGCAGCGGCTAACATCACCGACGCGCAGTTCACCCAGCACGGCCTCTACGTCGATGCCAACGGCACCCAGCCGACCTTCACCGATGCGGCAGGCAAGGTCGAGGTGCAGCGCGGAGCCTTGATCCAGACCCACAATCCGGCCACCTCCACCGACGCCGGCGGTTATGCCTTGCTGCTCGGTACCGAAGTGGAAAACGCCGGTACTGTCATCACCGCCAAGGGCCAGACCACCCTGGCCGCCGGTGACAGCTTCTATATCCGCAAGGGTGTCGGCACCACTGGCAACGACCGCTCCACCACGCGTGGCAATGAGGTGGCGACCAGCCTCAACCCTGGCAGCAGCGCAGGCAAAGTCACCAACAGCGGCCTGATCATGGCCTCCACCGGCGATATCACCCTCACCGGCCATCAAGTGCAGCAAAACGGCGTGGCGCTGGCCAGTACGTCGGTGGATACCCGCGGCACGATTCATCTGCTCAACGCTGCTACCGACAGCACCGGTAGCGTGATGCTGGGCGAGGGCAGCACCACCGCGATCCTGCTGGACAGCAGTGGCAGCACCGCGCTCAACGGCCAGAAGGATAACGGCCTGATCAAGCTCGATGGCACGCCCGCGAACCTGATCACTGGCCGGTTCAACAACCTCAGCACCGTGGCCGACCGCACCGACCAGTCGCGCATCGAGATCGTCAGCGGCGGTACCGTCGATTTCCAGAAGGGCTCGATCACCCTGGCCACCGGTGGCCAGGTGGCGGTCAGCGCCACCGGGCGCAGCCTGGTGCGCGATGGCGCGATGATCGATGTGTCGGGTGCGGTCGGCGTCAAGGTGTCGATGGAATCCAACAACATCAAGATCAACGTGCAGGGCAACGAGCAGCGCGATGCACCGGTCAACCGTGACGGCGGGCAACTGATCAACAACGATGTGTGGGTGGACCTGCGTGAGCTGGTTTTTGTACCAGCCGGCACCAACGGTTATGCGACGGACCGCTGGTACACCGCCGGTGGCTTGCTGGAAGTGGGTGGCTACCTCGGCACCCAGGGCCACTCGGTCGGCGAATGGATGGCCCAGGGCGGCACCGTGACTTTCACTGGCAAGGACGTGGTGACCCAGCAGGGTGCGCAGATCAACCTGTCGGGCGGCACTGTGGATGTGCAGGCCGGTTATATCCAGCAGACCTGGCTCAAGGGTCCCAATGGGCGCTTGTATGAATTGTCCAAGGCGCCCGGCGACATCCTCTATTCGGGGTTCTACAAGGGGTATGAAGACAACAGCGTGCGCTGGGGTCAGACCGAGTATTACTACAACCCGCTGATCGCGCCGCAACGTCGCTATGAGGCCGGCTACACCGTAGGCCGCGACGCCGGCAAACTGGTGGTCGGCACCACCAGTGCGGTGCTGGAAGGTCAGTTGATCAGTGATGTGTTCCAGGGCGATCGGCAGACCCAGGCGCCCAACATCAACCTCGACGGCTACCAGCAATCCAAAAAGGCCATGGCCCAGCGGGCGCAGTTGATCATTGGTCAGTACATTCCGATCTACAACAAGACCACCGGCACGCTGCGCTACGCCCTGAGCGGCACCACCGACCAGGTGCTGATCGATGGCAATACCCAGAAAATCGCCGATGGCCTGGACCTCGCTACGGCGCTGCCGGCGGATCGCCAGGGCAAGATGGTGCTCGACAGTGACCAGCTCAACGGCTACCAACTGGGCGCGATCAAGGTGGGCGCCAAGCAGCAGATCACGGTGAATGGCGCGCTCAAGGTGGCAGACGGCGGCGACATCACCTTGTTCGGGCCGGGGGTCGGTATCAACGCCAATCTCACCGCCCGGGGGGGCAGTATCAACGCGGGCAACATCCTCAATCAGGTCAACCTCAACTCGGGCAACACCGTCGGCGATGTGATCCTCGCGGGCAGCGGACGGGTCGATGTGGCGACAGGCGTCAAGCTGGACGCCGCCGGGCGCTGGAACAATCTGGCACTGGACCCGAGCCTTCGTGAAGGCGTGGCCTATGTGAACGGCGGCAAAGTGTCGCTGCGCAGCACCGGCAACCTGAACCTGGCGTCAGGCAGCGTGGTGGATGCGTCTTCCGGGGCCACGCTCGGTGTGGATGGCAAGCTCATCGGCGGCAAGGGCGGTGACGTGACCTTGGGGGCGCTGGGCAGCCTGGGGCTGGAGGGCGAGATTCGTGGTTATGGTGTCAATGGCGGAGGCACCCTGGCGTTGCAGGCTCGCAAGGTACAGATCGGCAACAGCGCCGGGGCGCCTGACGTCGGCACCGTGCAACTGGCGCAAGACTTCTTCAACAAGGGCTTCTCGGCCTATGACATCACCGGCAACGAGGGCCTGCTGGTCACTGACGGCACCCAGGTGGATGTCACCACCCCGGTGTATCGCCTTGGCGAGCAGACGTCCGCTGCGTCAACCGGTGGCGACCCTGCCACGGTATTGGAGCGCTGGACCCCTGCGCTGTATCAGGAAGACACTGCCAAAGGCGTGTTGACCCAGCGCCGTGGCGCCAGCCTGACCCTGACCGCCGGCCGGCAGGAATCCACGGCGGCCGAACTGGCTACCACGGCCCTGACAGTGGGCCGGGGCGCGGTGATCAACGTCGACCCGGGCCAGAGCATCAACCTGCGCAGCGTCGGCCAGTTGACCCTGAACGGCACGCTCAATGCCTGGGGCGGCAGCGTCAGTCTGGGTGGCCTGACCGCTGTCGGTTCCGAGGTGGCCAATGCCGCCGGGCATAACCGCTCGATCTGGGTCGGCGACCACGCGGTGATCGATGTGGCAGCCCGTGCGGTCAGTGCCGCGGACAATCGCGGTCGCCTCTACGGCCAGGTCAGCAAGGGTGGCAGGATCAGCCTCGGCGGCGAAATTGACCTGGCCACCGGGATTGCCAAGGCCAGCGACCTGTTTGTGGTGGTGCGCGACGGCGCGCGCCTGGACGCTTCCGGTGCCCAGGCGATGCTCGACATTCCGGGCCAGGGCCGGGTGCAGGTGGCCAGCAATGGCGGCAGCATCAGCTTTGCGTCCAACAACGGCCTGTATCTGGATGGTAGCTTTGTCGCCCGGGCCGGCGGCGCCGGTGCGGCGGGCGGCAGTTTGTCGCTGGCACTGGAAACGCCTTACTACCTCAAGGCGGCAGTCACCGACTCGGTGCTCAAGGTGCGTGAACTGGTGCTCAGCCAGCCCCATCAAGCCAGCCCCCTCCCGAATACCCTCGAGTACGGTCATGGCCGCCTCGGTGTGGACCAGGTCACCACCGGCGGCTTTGATAACCTGGCCTTGCTCAGCAATGGCGTGTTGAGCTTCGACGGTGATGTGTCGCTGAACATGGGGCAAAGCCTGCGCCTGTACAGCGGGGCCATGGGCCTTGCCGAAAACGCCGCCGCCAACGCTCGCATCAACCTGTCTGCGCCTTATCTGCTGCTGGCCGGCATCCTTGCGCCGCTGGACCCCAGCAAGGACCAGTACCTGCATCCGGTGCTCGCGTCCAACATGTCGCAACGCGCCAGCCAGGCGCTGTTCCAGGCCAGTGGCAACTTGATCGATGTGCGCGGCAATGTGCTGTTTGGCAACAAGAGTGACCTGACGTTGAGCGATGCCAGCAAGCAGGGCATCGATCGCCGTGGGTTCGATGATGTGCAGTTGAGCAGCCAGGGTGACCTGCGCTTCCTGGCCGGTGCCGGGGCGGATGTGATCGCGCAGGGCATCAGTACTCAGTTGATGACCAAAGGCGATATGACGCTGCGCGCCGCGCAGTTGTACCCGGCGACGGAAGTCGGCGCACGGGTGCTGGCCGGTTTTATCGATGCCTTCTCCGGCTTCAAGTACGACCCGACCCGCACCTTGACGATCGCGCGCACGGGGACTGCTGATGCCGCCATGCCGTACTCGGCGTTCGGCCGTCTGCAACTGGGTGGCCCCACGATCAAGCAGGGCGGGGTGGTACGTGCGCCCCTGGGCCTGATCGAAATCGGCAACCTGGGGGCCAGCCGCGTCGAGCTGCTGCCCGGCAGCCTGACATCGGTGAGTGGCAAGGGCCTGGTGCTGCCCTACGGTGGCACCGTGGACGGCCAGGTCTACAAGTACAACGGCAAGACCGTGACATTCCTCGGGCAGGGGGCGTTGCCCAACGCGAACGGCAGCCTGAATGTCGGGATGGTCCTGGGTGGCGAATCGGTGGCGGTGCAGCCTGGCGCTGTCGTGGACCTGTCCGGCGGCGGCGAGCTGCTCGGGGCCGGGTTTATTTCCGGGCGCGGCGGTTCTACCGATGCGCGCTACAACCCCTTGGTGCAATTCGGGGCAACCGGCGGTTTTGTGTTGCCGGGGTTGGGCACCAACCCGGTCTATGCGATCGTGCCGGGCGCGCAACCAGGGTATGCCCCAGTGGGGCCGGAGGGCGGGGCAAGCGACCCGTTGATTGGCCAGCAAATCACTATTGGTGCCGGCGTGCCGGGGCTGGCAGCGGGCACCTACACCTTGATGCCGTCCACTTATGCCCTGATGCCGGGGGCCTTCCGCCTGGAAATCAACGGCTTGGCGGGGCTCGGCAGCGAGGGCATGCCACAGTTGCTGCGCAACGGCTCATGGTCGACTGCGGGGCGCTTGTCCATCGCCAATACCGGCATCGGCAACAGTACGGCGAGCCAGGTGATCCTCACCTCCGCGGACACCTTGCGCCGTTATTCCCAATACAACGAGACCAGTTATGCGCAATTCGCCTTGGCCGATGCAGCCCGGCTTGGGGTACCGCGTGCGCTGTTGCCGGTGGATGCCAAGACCCTGCAACTGAACCTGAGCCCGGGTGCGGGTGCCAATGCCTTTTCGTTCAAGGGTATCGGTCGCTTCGAGGCCGCCGACGGAGGTTACGGTGGCACCGTGGCGTTGACCAATGGCAACAAGAGCACGGGCAAGGATATTGAGATCGTCGCGGCAGGCAAGGGCGCGACCACGGGTTTCAGCGGCATCAGCGTCGAGGCCGACAGCCTCAACGCGCTCGGCGCGGCGCGTCTGTTGATCGGTGGCCTGACGGTAGTGACCTACGGTCAGGGCGGCAACTACATCAACCTGGCCAACGGTGCGGTGAGCAACATCAACCTGCGCGAAGGCGCGAACCTGGCGGCGCCGGAAGTGTTGCTGGTGTCTTCTACCGGCAAGATAACCGTCGAGCAGGGGGCCTCGATCAACACCATTGGTCGCGGCAAGGCCAGTTATGACGCACGTGACGGCTTTGTCTACAACATGCCCAATATGCTGGCGGTGTCCAACGGCCTGCTCAACGTGGTCGCAGCAACGCCGATGGCGGGTGTGACCAGCGGCGGGATCGAGCTGGGGGCTTGCACCAGCGCGCCGTGCAGCGGCCAGACCGCTCTGTACTCCGAAGGTACGCTCGTGGCCTTGACCGACAGCACCCTGCAAATGGGGGCGGACGTGCGTTATGGCACCCGCCACCTGAACCTGGGCGTATCCAGCATCAACGTCGGTAGCCCCGAAGCCCTGGCTGCTGCCGCTGCCGGCAATCGCCTGCCGGTGGGCATGACCCTCACCCAGCAAGTCCTGGAGCGCCTGCTGCGGGGTGACACTCAATTTGGCGCGCCGGCCCTGGAAACCCTGCAGCTGTCGGCACGCGACAGCTTCAACTTCTATGGCACCACGACCCTGGACACTTATGATTCGGCGACCGGCAAGTCGATGCTGAGCAACCTGATGCTGTCCACGCCGGCTATTTATGGTTCGGGCGGCGCCAACGATGTGGCCACCATCCACACCGCCAACCTGATCTGGCAGGGGGCCGCGACACCGCCTGTGGCGGCAGTGACCGACGGTGCCGGCAGCGGCAGCGGGCGCCTGGATATCCATGCCGAGCGCATCGAGTTCGGCTATGGGGATTTTGCCCAGCCAAGCACCACCCAGTCCTTTGACCGTCTGGCCCTGGGCTTTGCCAACGTCAACCTGAACGCCAGCCAGCGCATCACCGCCAACCATAAGGGCAGCCTCTCGGTGTACCAGCGTCAGGGCGCGTATGACGCGGTCAAGGGCTTTGCCTACAGCGGCGGCAACCTGAATATCCTCACACCGTTGATGACCGGTGAAGCCGGTTCAGTCAACCGGATCACTGCCGGTGGCGCCATTGATGTGAGCGCCTCGGCGGGTCCGGTGGGCGAGGCGAAAGGCATTGGCGGCGAGTTGTCTTTGCAGGGCGACAGCATCCGCCTGGCCAGCGCTGTGGTGTTGCCCAGCGGCAAGCTCACCCTGGGCGCCCGTGGCGATGTGGTGTTGACTGACGCGGCATTGATCGATGTGGCCGGCCGGGCCATTGCGTTCAACGACCTGACTAAATACAGCGCTGGCGGCGAGGTCCTGCTGGAAAGCCGTGCGGGCAACGTGCTGCAGGCGGCCGGTTCGACCATCGACCTGTCGGCGCAGCACAACCAGGCGGGTCGGCTGCGGGCGGTGGCCGTAGAGGGCGCGGCGGGCACCGTCGACCTGGCGGGCAGGATCGTCGCCAGCAGCAGCGGCAGCTACGATGCTGGCGGTACGTGGGTGCCTTACCTGGCGGGCGCGGTGGAGGTCCAGGCCCAGCGGCTGGGCACAATCGGCACATTGAATGAACAGTTCGCCGCCCTCAACCAACGCCTCAATCAAGGCCAGGTGTATGGCTCGCGCAGCTTTCAGCTCAAGCAAGGCGATCTGATCATCGGCAGCGATGTGAAGGCCAACAGCGTCAACGTTTCGGTCGACAATGGCAGCCTGCGCGTTACCGGCCTGGTAGACGCCAGCGGCGAACGCGTCGGCAGCATCAACCTGGCCGCCAGGAACGGCCTGGTCCTGGACGGTACGGCGGTGCTCGATGCCCATGGCACGCAAGTGCGCGTGGACAGTTATGGCAAGGTCATCGACGCGCCGAACCGCGCCACCGTTGTGCTCGGCTCAGGCCAGGGCCAGTTGACCCTGGCCGATGGCGTGCGCATCGACTTGCGCCATGGCACGGGGGCAGTGGCCGGTAATGACGGGCGCAGCCGCGGCACCCTGGAGCTGAATGCGCCGCGTCTGGGCAGCAATGACATTGCCATCGATGCCAGTGGGCGCCTGACCATCACCGGTGCGCGCTCCATCGCGCTCAATGGCATGGTCACCTACGACGATGCCCCGACCAAGACCGATGCCACCCCGAACGGACGTCCGTACCAGGCGATCGACCAAGCCTACCTCGACGGCAAGCACGCACTGAGCACGACGTTCATCAATGCCGCGCTCGGCAATACCAACTTGCTGCAGAACAAACTGGCAGGCCTGAATAACGCCACCTACGGCGATGTTTTCCACCTGCGGCCCGGTGTGGAGATCATCAGCAAGACGCCCGACGGCGACCTGGTGGTACAGGGCGACCTGGACCTGTCCGGCTATCGCTACGCCAGCCTCAAGTCGACCCAGCTCACCGAGGCCGGCAGCCTGACCCTGCGCGCCGGTGGCGACCTGAATATCTACGGCAGCATCAACGACGGCTTTGCGCCGCCGCCTGAAACCGACGATGACAACGGCTGGGTCCTGCGTGCAGGTATCGACTACACCGGCGGCACGGTGGTGGTGCCGGGCAGTGGCGTGACCCTGGCGGATGGCACGCTGTTTCCAGGCGGCGTGACGCTCAATTTCGATGTGTCGACGCAGCCGCTGTTCCTGCCTGCCGGCACGCGGTTGCCCGTCGCGGCAACGCTCAGCCAATCCTTGGTGCTGCCTGCCGGTACGGTATTGGCGGCCGCCGTTCGGGACGCATCGGGCAATGTGCTGTTCGCCGCAGGCACGTTGCTGACTCAGAGCCAGACCCTCGTTGCCGGCAGCACACTGGACGCTGGCACCTTGCTGGGCAGCTCGGCCAACGTCAAAGGGCTGATCTGGCCCAAGGGGGTGCCTTTGGCCACCAGCATCAAGCTGGCGGGCAGCCAAGTCTTGCCCCGTGGCGCGCTGTTGCCGTCGGGTACCGATGTCAAGCTGCCGGGCGGTGCAGACTCGGTACAGCTGCGTGTCGCCGACGCCGGGCGCCAGGGCAAGAACTGGGGGATTGCGCCGATGCTGGAGGAAGGCTCGCAAGCGTGGTCGATTCGGCTGGTGGCCGGCGCGGACACCGGCGCGGCGGACAGTCGCCTGCTGCAACCGCATCCGGTCACGGGCAACCTTCGGTTGGCCGACAGTCACTATGGGATGTACGGGCAGGGTGCGTTGGTCTGGACAGAGCAGGGCTCTTTGGATGTCTATGGCGATAACAGCATGGTGGGCAAGCCCATCGATGTGAATGATGGTTTCGCCTACCCCGGCATTTGTGACGACATGCCGGAATACTGCTCGTCCGAAGGCGATGCCTACACCTTGCTGGCGGGCGGCAGTACGCGATTCAGTGTCATCCGCACCGGCGCTGCGGACCTGGATTTGCTGGCAGCAGGCAACCTGAGCATGGAGTCGTTGTACGGTGTCTACACCGCCGGCAGCTCCTCCACTGCAACCTCGGCTAGCGACCCGTACAACCTCAAGCGCGCCAAGGGCAGCAATGGCAAGGTTCTGGGTAACACAGGCGGTAACGAGAAGTGGGTCAACGGTGAAACCGGCAGCCTGTACCGCGCCTGGTACCCGGACACGGGCGGTAATGTGCTGGTGAAAGTGGGGGGCAACCTGACAGGCAATATCACCAGCCCTGCGCAGAGTGGCGTGGCGCGCCCTGTGCCTGTCGACCTGGGGCAGGATTCAGCCAATGTCGGCAATTGGTTGTGGCGACAGGGCAATGACCTCGGGGGCAGCCAGGCACAAGCGACCGCCTGGTGGATCAATTTCGGTTCTTACGTCGCCAACGTCCGTTCGGACCAAATGGTCGGTTTTACCGGGTTCGGTACCCTGGGCGGCGGCAACCTCACAGTTGATGTGGGGGGCAATGCGGGGATCATCAGCCCGCTGTCGTCAACCGCCCAGAACGTCAGCCCCCGCAGTCAAGGCCTGGTTATGGCGGTCGGCGGTACCGGGCGGGTCGCGGCCGATGGCAGCGTGCAACTGACCGGTGGTGGCGACTTGAACCTGCGGGTGGGCGGTGCGCTGAACCCCGCCAGTCAGGTCACTGTCGATCACCTCAATGGCTCGTTGGTGAACCTGCGCGGCCACGTACAGGTGACGGGCGGCAGCCTGGGCAGCCTGACCTTGCGTTACGGCAACCAGCTCAGGGACCAGAGCCCCAGCGAAGTGCGCGCCTACGACCCGTTTCGCTCCACGTCGGCCCTGGCAGCCGGCGGCTTGAGCCTGCTGCCAGGGGATTCGACCTTCAGCCTGGCGACCCGGGGCGACCTGGTACTCCAGGATGTCGCCGATCCAGGCCGTGCACCGCAGATGAATGCCTTGGCCTACGCAAAGGAAGGCGTCAACGGGGTAGGGCAGAGCTGGTTCAGTCTGTGGACCGAGCGTACGGCAGTCGATCTGTTCTCCTCCGGCGGCAACCTCACACCACTGACCCAGACGCTGGAAACCGATATGGCGGCGGTCTACCCCGCCACATTGCGTGCGGTCGCCGCCAGCGGCAGCCTGTACTACGGCCGTGCGTCAACGAGTAACCCGAATGTACCGCAGCCGCTGCAGGCGCTGGTGCTGGCACCGTCGGCCAACGGGCAACTGGAACTGCTGGCGGGCGATTCGATCTACGGCGGCGACTTGACCATCAGCCGTTCCAGCGCCGCCCCTCAAAGCCTGGCGACGATCCACCATCCTGCTTTCCTGGGCTTCATCAACAGTTTGCCGGTCGCAGGCAGTGGCAATCTTTCCAGTGATGGCAACATCGCACGCCTGGGGCTTCATCCGCTGTTCGCGTTTGGCCCTGACACCGCCAGCATGGCGTGGGGCGACGCCTTGGAGCCGGCCCGTTTCTACGCACTGCGCGGTGACCTGCTGGGGGTCAACAGTGGGCGAGCGCTCACGATTTACGGGGCAAATGACCCACGATTCGGACAGACCTACTACGAAGGTGCAGGCCCGGTATGGATGCTCGCCGGGCGCGATATCGTCAGCAGCGGTACCCGCTTGAACGGTGCCCTTGGGGGGGACGTGAGCACCGGTCAATACACGTTCACCGGCAACCTGTTCGTGCACACCGGCGCAACCGATATCTCCATTGCCAGTGCCGGGCGCGACATCCTTTATAGCAGTTTCAACGTTGCGGGCCCCGGCACCCTTGAGCTGACGGCCGGGCGCAATATCCAGATGGATGACCAGGTGGGTGTGAACAGTCTGGGCGCCGTGGCGGCCGGCGACAACCGAGCGGGTGCAAGCATTGTCCTGCAAGCCGGCGTCGGCCCCAATGGGCCGGACTACCGCCGGTTTGTCGAGGCTTACCTGAACCCCGTCAACCTGGCGCAGCCGGGTGAGTCGATCCAGGGCAGCAAGGTCGCCAAGACCTACGAGAGAGAGTTACTCGCCTGGCTGGTCGAGCGCTTCGGTTTTACCGGAGACACCGAACAGGCCCGTATTTACTACGCGGCACTTCCCGCCGAGCAACAACGGGTGTTCGCCCGTGACGTGTACTTCGCCGAGCTCAAGGCTGCCGGCCGCGAGTACAACCAGGCCGGCAGTGTGCGCCAGGGCAGTTACCTGCGGGGTCGCGCGGCGATTGCCGCGCTGTTCCCGGACAAGGACGTGGCTGGCAATCCGCTTACCTACAAAGGTGACATCACGATGTTCGGCGGCGCGGGCGTGCACACCAACTTCGGCGGTTCGATCCAGATGCTCACCCCAGGCGGCAGCCAGACCTTCGGCATTGAGGGCGGGGCGCCACCGTCGACGGCGGGCGTGATTACCCAGGGCGCCGGCGATATCCAGCTGTACTCCATGGGCAGCATCCTGCTCGGCCAGAGCCGCATCATGACCACCTTCGGTGGTTCGATCATGGGCTGGACCAGCGAGGGCGACATCAACGCCGGTCGCGGCTCCAAGACCACCGTGGTGTACACGCCGCCCAAGCGTGTCTATGACAACTGGGGCAATGTGGGCCTGTCGCCGTCGGTGCCGAGTACCGGCGCGGGGATCGCTACGCTCAACCCGATTCCGGAAGTGCCGGCGGGGGACATCGACCTGATCGCGCCGTTGGGCACCATCGATGCGGGCGAGGCGGGCATTCGTGTGTCGGGCAACGTCAATATCGCCGCCTTGCGCGTGGTGAACGCAGCGAACATCCAGAGCCAGGGCAAGTCGTCCGGGGTGCCGGTGTCTGCCGCGGTCAACACCAACGCCATGACATCGGCCAGCGCGGCCGGGGCGGCCGCGTCCCAGGCCGCGGAAGACGCGGCGCGCAGTCAGCAGGCGGCGTCCAGGCAGGGCCGGCCGTCAATCATGACCGTTGAGGTGTTGAGCCTGGGCAGCGAGCCATTGCCACAGGAACCTGCACCGGCGCAGAAAACCTCCGGCTACAACCCCGACAGCCCGGTGCAGGTACTGGGCGCGGGGCCGCTGAGTGAACAGGCGCGGGCGCGGCTGACAGATGAGGAGCGCAAGCAGATCAGCCTGTAAGACTTTGGAAAGGACCTCTCGTTGTACTGTTCGGGGCGATCACTGATCGCCCCCTTTTTTTGCCTCGGCTACGGGTTGTCCTTGAGGGTCTTGAACGCCTCGATGCGTTTGATCAGGCGCGTATTCTTCGCCGAGTCGGCATTGCCAAACAGAAAGGAGAAATCCGACGCCAGTTTGGACCCGCCGGCAATCGTCGCGTACTGGTGGCAGTCGTTGCAGTTATCGGTCTGCACGTAGGTTTCCATGGTGGTGTTGGCGACAACGACGCTCTGGTCGCTGACAAACGGCCCATAGGACAGCGGCACCTTCACATTCGGCCCGGGGCCTGGATCGTTGGGCGCGTTGGGCGTCTTGGACCACAGCACGTTCACCAGTTTGTAGTACTGGAACACTGATTGGCCCTGGGTTTTCTGCGCGAAAGTCTGCTGCACCGCCGTGTTCAGCACCTGCAGGTCCTGGGGCGTGGCATTGAGTCGCGTGGCCTGCACTGGCTGATCAAGAGGCGTGCAGTTGGGCGGCGTGTGGGTGGCATCGCACTGCACCCGTGGGACGTTGGGCGTGCAGGCGTCACCGGTGCAAGCCGGGTTGTTGAAGCTATAGCCGTCGGGCGGGGTAGCGCCGCCGTCGGGCACGTTGTCGACCTGCTCGAAGGTGGTCCAGATGAAGTTCGGCTGGGTCTGGGTCTTGTTGATGATATGCAGGCCCACCAGACCCACCACTTCCTGGGTGCATTGCAGCGTGTCGGGGCGCTGCAGCCAGGCGACGGTGGTCAGGTAACGCCCGTACAGCTCGGGTTTGTTGGTAAGCACGCGCCAGGCTGCCTTGAGTTCCAGGGCGCCGAGTTCTTCCTGGGGCAGCGCCTGGGCCGGCAGCTCGCGCACCAGTTTACCGGCGGGCAAGGACAGGCCGGCCGGGTGCCGGTTGTCGCTGTTCTGCGCCACGATCAGTTGGTTGGCGGCGTCGTAAAGCCCGTTATCGACGATGTAGTCAAACTCGGCCTTGCCAACCTTGCGCTCGAAGAACACCAGGTTGCCCGACTGGTCCGTGAGCCAGCCGCCGGAGGCTTCCATGATCGAATCCGGCAAGGTCACCTGGGTACCGCTGGACAAGTGGAAGCGGTGCTTGCGGTTGATCGCGCTTTCCGACGTGGCCGTGATGAATTTACGCGCGCCCGTGGCAAACGCCTTGAGGTTGCCGGTAGCGGTGCAATTGGACGGCACCAGGGTTTCCACGCCCCAACCGGAGGGCTTGGGCGCGCCGGGCAGGAAGATATCGCTGGCGTCTTTGTAGCTGGCCCACACCGGGGCGTTGCTCATGGGCTGGCCGGGCGTTGGCGGCACGCCGAACTGGGCCACGGTGCTTTGCGTGTCCGGCTCACCTGCCAGGCTCGGGTTGGCTGGCCAGCCGGGGTTGACCGGCCAGTTCATGGCGATGAATAACTGCCAGCCGAAACAGTTGAGAAAGTCCTGCTCGGTGCCGAAGTTGTTTACCGGCAGGAAGCCGCCGCTGGTGGGATCGAACACCAGTTGGCTGACGCAGCTCTGGGCGTCCGAGGCCGCATTGGCCGGCGCGGTGCCCAGTAGCGGAAGAAGGGCGCAGGTGACCCAGCACAACACACTCAAGCGTGCCCGACGCAGCGGGCGAAGCCATCCGTTCATGGTCGCATTCCTTGCTCAAAATTCAGAAAGTGGCCGCCCACGCCAGGCATGGGCGGCCGGCAGGCACTCAGGCGACAGGCACCAGTGCCAGGCCACTTTCCCATGGGTGCTGGGTGGCGCTGGGGTTGGCGGCTTCGCTGGGGTTCAGCGCACGCACGCTGACCAGCCCCGGCGCCGCGTTGCTGCTGACGGTGACGGTCATGATGTAGCCCTGGGTGCCGCCGCTGTCGGTCTGCCCTGGAATCGCCGAGGCATCCGGCAGGAATTTGGTGACCTGAGCCGTGATCCCAGGGTTGGAAAACTGCACCCGCGCATCCGCCGCCGTGGTCTTCGGGTCGGCGCCTTGCACCACCAGCACGAACTGGCCCGAGCTGCCGGGCGCAAAACTGGCCGGCAAGTCGCTGGGGGACTGGCCGTAGAACAGGTCAATCGGCAGTAACTGCACCGGCCAGGGTTGTGCATCGGTGTTGTTGGCTGCCACGCAATC
Organism: Pseudomonas reactans; assembly: GCF_013387025.1. Lineage (NCBI taxonomy): Bacteria > Pseudomonadati > Pseudomonadota > Gammaproteobacteria > Pseudomonadales > Pseudomonadaceae > Pseudomonas > Pseudomonas reactans. The sequence continues at coordinate 19,004 of NZ_JACAQP010000052.1, forward strand.
GCACTCCTGGGGCGTGGCGGTGAGTGGCGCCGGAGTCACGCTCAGGGCCACATTCAGCTCGTTGGCGATCACCCACACGTAGTCGATCGGCGTGCCACCGATGGTGATGTCGTTGATCGAGAACCCCGCGCTGGCCGGCACCTCGAACACCGCCTGCAGAATCTGGTCGGAGTTGTTCGGGCCGGTGCCGGCGGTGCCACGGGTGATGCGCCAGTAGCTGCTCACGTCCTGGCCTTGCGGGCCTTTCCAGGTGCTGAAGGACTTCGGTTGTTGCAGGTACAGACCGATGGGGTTGGTCAGCGAAATCAGGGCTTTGACGGCTTCCTGGTTGGCGGAGAAACCGATATGCGGATCGGAGTTGCGGTAGTTCTGCCCGTACTGGGCGCAGCAGATCAGGTTCTGTTGGTTGCCGCTGCTTTTGATCGGCCGCAGGATGGTGGCCGCCGCTGCGAGGTAGATCTCGGCACTCAGGGTGTTGGGGCCCGAGGTCAGGTGCATCGCGCCGCCCGACACACCCGGAATGCGCACGGTGCCGCTGTTCCATTTGTTCACGGTGTCGTAGGCGGGCTGGCCGGTGGTGGGGTCGAGCACCGGGTCGCCGGCGTTGCCGGTCGGGCCGTTGGCGGTGTAGCGCAGGTACAAGTCTTCGATCTTCACTTGCGGGTCGACATAGGCCTTGTACAGCCCGAGCACGGCCTGCGGGTCGATGTTCCACATGGTCAGGAAGTAAGCCGGGTTCTCGCTGGTGAACATGATGCTGCGCATGTTGCCGTCGGGATCGCGGGTGATCGACCACTCGCAGTATTCATCCAGCCAGCCCCGTGGGCCCGAGGGTGAAAAGTCGGCGTAGGGGCCATTCCAGTTGATGGACTTGCACAGCACGCTGGGGATCTGCAGTTGGGTCGCCTTCGGGTCCGGGTACAGCGAATACAGGGTGTTGTTGAGGGTGATCTGGCCGTGGTCGGTCAACTGCATCACCTGGTCCAGGGTCATGGCCTTACCGCCCAATTGCGGGACTACGGCGGCGCCATTGTTGTAGAAAAACGTCCACAGCCGGTTGGGGAAGGGCTGCCAGGTGATGGTCACTGGCGTCTGCGTGCCGTAGCCGCTTTCGATCGGGTTGTAGTAGCCCGAGCGGGGTGCGTCGTTGAGGTTGGACCAGGGGTTGCCGATCACCGACATCTGGGTCCAGCCGGTGACGTTGTTGTTCCAGTTCGTTTCAAAGGTGGACAGCTCGTTCTCCAGGCCTAGCTTGTTGTAGTCCTTGGGGGCTTGTTCGGCAGGGGAGGTGAATTGGGTGAAGGGCGTGCTCATGTCGGTTCTCCAGCATGGGTGTTGGTGGAGCAGCAACCGGCGTCCGGAGCGGGGCCGGCAGAGGTTTGGCGTGGGTCGTCCCACACCAGTTGGGCGATAAAGCCAGGCAGGGGCGCGTATGCATCGGGCGTCAATACCTGGCCAGTATCGGGATGGGTCACGATCAGCGATAACTGCGCTGTATCGGTCGGTTTAAGGTTCAGTGCCTGGGCGTTGCGCGCTGCATTCAGTGCGCGGGAAACGCCCTGGGTGATGCAGCGGCCTTTGTCGTCCACCAGGCCCATGCCGATGCGGCTGAAGCGCCCGATGTAGTGCGGGTTGTCGGCATTCGCATGTTGCGCCGTGGCGTCGGGTTGATTGAGGAAGACGTCGATCAGGTAGGTGTCGTGGGTGCAGCGCACATGGTCGAACACCACCCAGGGGCCGGTGATGGCAGCCGGTTTCTGATGGCAGCACGCAGCTTTCGCTGCGCCAAACTGCGAGGCCACCGGGGTGCCGTAGTCGTAGCCGATATGCCGGCTGTCCTGGGCCATATCGCCGAGGGTGGTGTAGCGCCAAGCATCGGCGCTGGTGAAGCTCACCTCATCCGCCTGATGGCCAGCGAACGGTTGCAACAGGCACTGGGTGGTGTACTGCGCCGCCGGGTTGGCGCGGATCCAGACCTCCAGCATGCGGTCGATATTGGCGTGATACGAGCAGAACACCGGGTCGAACGCGGTGTAGGCGTTATCGGCCATGTCACCGCCGATCCAGCCGTGATAGTTGTCGTGGGGCTGCTCGTAGAGCCCGTCGAAATTCAGCGCGCGGTTGGGGTACAGATCATTCGGTTGCGGCGGATCGAAGCTGGTGATGTTGGCCCAGGGGTAGCCCGGCACGCCTTGCGGCTGGCTGAACGTGGTGAACGCCAGCGCATCGATCACCTGCTGCTGAAAGATCCGGCTCATGCCATACAGTTGGGTGCGCTCGAAACGAAAGGCCTCGCCTTGGGTATAAAACAGTGGGTTGCGCTGCACATACAGGCAATCCACGTCCCCGACCGGCGCCGTGGCGCACACCTTGGAACAGCCGTCCTTGGCCGCCGCATACCGCAGCGGGTTACGTCGCACTTCACCGGTGTGCGGGTGCACATAGGTTTCATCGAGGAACGCCTGGGGCAGGCCGGCCTGGGGGCTGCCGTCGATACTGGCGTCCACGGCCATCCAGTCCCAGTAAGGGATCGCGCAGTCGATCAACGCTTCCAGGTACAGCAGATAGGCGCGATGCCACAGGGCGAAGGCTTCCTGGTAATGCAGGCACCAGTTGGTATGGATGTAGGCGTAACGCTGCCACGGCGAACCGCTGTCGGGGTCGCCGATGCGCATCACGTCATCCAGCTTGGCGCGGTACAGGTTCAGTTCATCGGCGCTCAGCGAGCGGATGTCCTGACGCACGCGTTTGACCGGGTGCGGCAGCGCCGGTGGCGGGATGCGCTCGGCCAGATCAAACGGCGAGATGCTGTTCAAGCGCCAGCCCTGGTTGACCCACAGCCGGAAAGTTTCCAGGGCATCGATTGGCCAGAATTGCTGCTGGTCGGTGGTCAGCGGCATGTTGCGCGAGGCGAGGTGCTGGTAGATGGTCTCCGACCAGGTCTTGACCGACGCCGGGTCTTCCAGGAACACGTCGTAGGCATTCATGCAGCCGATCCAGGTGGCCGCTACGGCGGCGCGCTGGCTGACGGGGATCCAGTAGGGTGCGCTGAAAAGTCCTTGGATATCAGCGGTCCATGTCGGTTTCGCGACTATCATAAGATCCCTCTCATGCCGCCGTAAGGCCAGGTGTTGGCCGGGCTGCTAAGCTGAATCGATGTTAACTAGCCACTGCGCAGGATTTGTGCAAATTGGCCCGTCATTGCGACGGATTCATTGCAATTTTCAAGGACGATTTGGAACCGATGACAGACGCCATGGATTTGAAAATCCTGGGCAAGTTGCAAAAGGATTGCGACCAGAGCCTGGAGTTGTTGAGTGACAGTGTGGGGCTGTCGTCCACCAGTTGTTACCGGCGGATTCGCCGCATGGAGAGCGCGGGGATTATCAAGGCGAAAGTGGCGGTCTTGGATGAGCGTAAGTTGGGGATCCAGGTGACGGCGTTTTTTCTGATCAAGTTGGACAGGGATAGCAATGATATTGATCGCAGGATGCAGCACATACTCGCTGGTCATCCGGAGATTCAGGACTGCTACTTGATGACGGGGGAGTTTGATTTTGTGATGGTGGCGAAGTTTCGGGATGCTGCGGAGTATACCGAGTATATCTATCGGTTTTTGGAGACTTATCGGGATATTCCGATTCGGACTTATTCTTCTACGTTGGTGGTTCGGACGGTTAAGAAGTCTTATGAGTTGCCGTTGCAGGGGGTGGGGTTTTGATCTGGGGGTGAGTACATATCCGTTTCTTCGGTAACGGCGGATATTGGTTCCGCTCTTACAGCGGGTCACTTTTGGAAGAGCGCCAAAAGTAACCAAAAACGCTTCGCCCCAACACTCGGCACCTCGCCTAGGCTCGGTGTGCCCTCACTCCGGCTTGAATCCGTGGGCCGCCGCGATGGGCCATCCTTGGCCCAGCGCGGCTAACCCGGCGTCCTGCCGGGTTACCCACGGATTCAAGCCTGCGTTCGGCCAGCGTGTTTGACGGGGCGCCTCAGATCAAGATCAAGAGCGACTCGCTTCGCATCGTGGATACGCGGTCCTTGTAGGAGCCGGCTTGCC
>NZ_JACAQP010000053.1:0-13956 GCF_013387025.1 Pseudomonas reactans
CTTTTTCAGAGTTTCCTTAGGAATTCGTTGGCAGCGATGATGCGGTCCAGGCGCTGCTGGCCGATGGTTTTGTTTTCTGTAGGCATGGGTAGTCCTTGCCGGGCCATGCCCGGGCGGTGGAGAGTGGCGAGGTCAAGCGGTAGCAGAAATAGCCAGAATGTTGTCGCTGCCGCGCGCGATGCCTGCGTGCAGTTCTACCCTTTGACCAGCAAGCATCCCGGCGATCTGGGCGTTCATATCCAACTCGACGCCCTTGCTTTTCCGGGACTCTCTGATGTCCTGAGTGGCGAGGTATTCGCTGATCAATGCCTTGTCCTGCGCCTGAATCGCGATGAGGTCTTGGCCGGTCGCGGACTGGCCGATTGGATCATCATCGACCTGAGGCACAAGGGCTTTCAGCTTCGACTGGACTTCCCATACCCACGCCAATGCGAAATGGTCGCCGGCGGTTTCGGGCGAGTAGTCACTACGACGAACTCCTGATCTGACTGCTGAGCAGTATTCCTTGCGCGCCAGGGTGAGTTTTAGGTGCAGTGACTCATACGCGTACAGGGCGATGTTCTGCGCAGGAGAGACGCCGACGAAGGTCGCACACTCGATCGCCTGGCCTTTTGCAGGGCTCCACTTTCGCCGCCGCAGGGTCGTGCAGTTGAATGCATCTGCAACGGCAATGCTCAGTTGCTGATCCCATGCTGGCCGTCGCTTGGCGCGGCAGAGGTCCGACTCAACCTCGCCGACGTCGCTCAGCTTCACATCCATATCTGTCAGCCGGTACTCGCGCATCAGCGCCTGGGCCTGACGCAACGCCGTGGCAGCTTCGTTCTCGTTGGCACTCTGGGCCAGTGCCAGGCAGTGCTTGATCTTGCGGATCGCCCGCTCGAGTTTCTTTTCGTCAATCTGTTGTGCGGACATAGGGGACCCTTGCCGGTATATTCGGCTTTTGATTGGAGGAAACAGGAATGTCGTTCAAGGAGCCGACGGATAAGGATTTGCAGCGCAGCGTGAACTTCGCTTGGGGGCTAATCGCACTGGCGGTTCTTGCTCCGATTGTTTCTCTGATCGCTCCCTACCCAAACCTGCGAGACGTAGACCTTGGAGGGTGGTTCAGTCGGAGCGGCGCGATTACTACCGTTTTTGCTCTTTTGTCTGAGGCCGTGGTAGTTAGAGCAAAGCTTTCAATTACGCCGCCTGGGTTTGGCTGGACAGGTCTGAATGAACTGCGCCAAAAATTTATTCCAAAGCTCGATAAAACCGATCTGGTAAATTTTCTGATAGTTGTTATTGGCACGCTGATATGGGCTTACGGAGATCTGCCTTTCAAGCTTGCGACGCAATAGCGAGGCCGATTACAAGGACACTTCGCCTGAATCGATCTTGCGAAGCTCCATCACCTCGATGCGGTTTGTGCCGTCGGTGATCACCCAGCAAGGCAGCTCAAGGTTGCGAAAGGTGCCGTGGTAGTTCCGGTAGGCCCCAAGGGCTGCTTTCCTGAAACAGTCCGCGACAACTTTGCCTATAGGCATTGGCTGCCCCCCCCCCTAGCAGGCAGAGCTCGAACACAATAGCGTTTTGAATGCGTTTTGCTGCCGCCCGGATGGTGTTCGGTGCCAGCTTGAATTCCTTGGCGACCTCAACGACGTGCTTGTAGACCAGGGCGTCGTGGATTCGCTGATCGCGCTCGCCATTGCGCAGGCCAGCGTAGATGACTGCTTGCATGGGTTATCTCCAAGCGTGCGCCTGCCTCGCCGGCTGGCGTGATTCGTTGATATGGGGTATTACGGGTGACCGGCATGGAGCCGGACCAAGGGGAAGCAGATGCCGATACTCGTTGAGGGATGTTATTTTTCTGGAGGTGGTATTGGTATCAGCGCGCCAAGCGATGCCGATTTAATTGTGAAATCCACCCAATTTCTAGGCTTGGCAAAGTCGATTGATATCTATGACCCTAAAGCTGTTGCGCTTTTCGGCTTGCCAGCGGACGTCCCGAATGAGCAACTTGCTGCGCTGGTTGCAAAGCTTAAGGAACGCCCAGACGCTACCGATCAGGAGATAGCCGAGACAGTTGCTGGTTCGGGGCTCTCCAAGTGGCTTGGAAACGCCGATCTTTTGCTTAAGGTCACGACTGGCTTTGTTGCGCTTGTCCGAACTGGCTTTGAGATATTCAAGTAGTACACAAACACCCCTCCGTTTACCGGATGCAGCGAGTAGGGTGGGTTATGCGGGTCTTTCGATTTCGTCGTCAGGCTCTGGCGGGTCGTCGGCGAGCGACTTCAGGCCAGCAGCCATAAGAATCCGCGACACCTTTTCAGTAACAACAAAAGGTGTCGCGACACACTTGAGCATCTGCACCTGGGTTTCGAGGTCGGCGCCGATCAAGTTGATGAGCAGCCGCTGGTGAATGTCCTGCTGGTTGTTGATGCCGTGGGTCTTCATTACCTTGCGCAGGTCGGCCTTGAACACACCGGCGACCTCAACCGTAAACTTCTCGACGCCCAATGCAGCGTTCTTCTCGTTCGATTTCTCGCGCTTGCGGCGCTGCTTCAAGGCTTCCGCCGTCGGCTGCTGATCTTCCTCGGCCATGGCCTACCTCTGATATCTAAGCTCGGTTACGTACGAATATCGAAACTTCCATAGTGTCACTGTGTCCCAAATGTCATACCCGTAATTTAGAAATGGAGTTATTCGGATGAAAAAATTAAGCCTTTCAATTGTTGCTGGTGCCTCACTGATGGTTATGGCCTCGGGCGCTTTCGCAGAGCAGTATCTACCCGAAATCGCGAGCAAAGCCCCATACAAAAAAGCCTACGCAGAGATGCTCAGTTTTCCGAGCTGGGTAAGTAAAGCTCAGGGCACGGCGTCACCAGTCGAGAAGGTTTCGGCTGATGGTAAAAGCTTTACCGTAGGCCATATGTGCAAACCGCATGATTGCGCGGACAATCAATTGATCGTGGTCTTTAACGCGGATGGGACAAAGTCTTGGGGCCTACTTGCAACTCGATCGGCCGAGGGAGAGGCATTTAACAAGCAGGTGCTCGGTGATCCTGACAGCGTTGTCCAGGGCTTGTTGAGTAAATCTTTCTCGGACAACAACCCTGAAGATTGAACCTCTTTAGCACTTAATATTTGTCTTTTGCTGCGAGCATGAAGAGCTGCCTTGTCGCGCCTTGGGATAGTCGATGCCGTGGGCGGCGATGATCCGCTCAAAGGCCTTATTGCCGATCGCCAGCTTTCCGCAGCATTGGCGCCGTGTGATTCCCAGTTCCAGGAATGCACGGATCCGCTCGGCGTATTTCGCGTCGCGGGCTTCGTCAATCTCCCTCCGCAAAAGATTGTGGGCGCCGCCTCGGGTCGGCGCCTTGAACGTGATGTCGTACCGGGCGGCGTAGTTGTAGATAAGCCGCCGGCTTACACCAAGCTCGGCGGCCACCTCAGTCTGGGTGAGTGTTACGCCCAACTGCCGTATCTGCTCGGCCATCTTTAGCCGGTCCTGTGATCGGATGTCGGTCTTGTCGAGGGGGAGGGGATTCGCTTCAACCTTGCGCCGAACGAATGGCTTCGGCGTTGGCGGCATCTGGTTGCTATAGGTGATCGGCTTGGGCTTGTAGTGGTACGGCTCGGCGACTTCAATCTTGCCGCCGGCCGCAACAAACTCAGCGATCTGATCGGCCAGCTCATTGGATTTTGGCCGTAGTGCCTCGACCAGGCTTAGGTGGTTGCTGATCATGCTGCTTTGCTCCTGAGCGCCGCCTCGTACCCGTCGACCAGCAACTTGAATTCCCACAGGTCTTCTTCGAGGCTTTCGATGTGGTCATTGTCCCGCTGGAATTCTTTCCACCAGAGCTGGCGGCCCACCGGCTTCAGCAGCGGGCAGTACATTCCGATGTGCCACCACTTGCGGTCGGTGATCCACATGCAGCCCTGCACCTGGTCAATAACATCGCTTGCGTCGTTGTCGATGTGGAAGGAGCGGAGCTTATCGGGGGCCAGGAAGCACTTGTACTCAGAGCCGCCGTCGTCGCCGATGAATCCGTCTGCGCTGGCGCCGAACACACCGTCATCCGTTTTAACCAAGCCGACCTGGGTGACGATGAGGCCGGTCTGGATCTCATGTTCCATTCGGGCCTCTGGCTCCAGCTCATGCCCTCGGCGCATCTGCCAGGTCTCGAACCCGCCATCCAGCGGCGCACCGCCGATGCGTTCGACTGCCAGCTCGAAGGCGTAGGACAGTGCGGCGTTCGATGGCTCGCCTACCTTCTCGCCGTCAAGTGCGCGCTGGACAACTTCGGCCTTTGGGCCGGCTTTGTATCCTGCCAGCGCCATAGCTGTGGTTTCGCCTTTCCCGGCAAGCATGGCGTCGACATATTTCTGCTGCTGGGCGTTCAGGCCATTCACCTTGGAACGGGCGGTACTGAACATACTGGCGGTGATGACGCCAGCTCGGCCTTGTAGCCATTCTGCAGAGCCTTGTGTGCAGTTGAGGATGATCATTGGCTTGCTCCTGCTTGAGCGGGCGCGCTGAGCTGCGAGCCGCGAGTCGTAACCGCGACTTTCAGTGCTTCGTAGAGGTCAGTCGCCGTCTTGTTGTCGGTGGCTTTCAGGTCCTTAGAGGCCTTGACGCCCGCTTGCCAGATTTCCGTGAGCGACTCTTTGGAATCAGCGGCGTAGGCCTTCGGAATCCACTCGTTCATCAGCTCGCCAAGGCTTTGAGGCTGATCCTCATCGCCGTTTCCGTCGTTATCCTCGTTCGTCAGCACGACGTTGAAGATCATCATCGTCAGGTAGCGTCGGGCATAACTGAAGGTTGAACCGCTGGCGTGCACACCCGTCTTGTTTACGCTTCCCTTGATTCCGACTGCGTCGATTGGCAGATCGACGTGGTATGTCTTTGTGTGACCAGCCTCATGCATGCAGTCGCAGACTGTGCGGATATGGCCCACCAGAGGGCTATCGCCGGTGCCGAACGACAGTGAGAAACCGTGCAAGGTGTAGACCGGTGAAATCTTGCGATCAATCGACTCAAGCGCGGCATAAGCGCTGTTCGTCTGGGCGTTGAACTTGTCACGAAAAACCGGGCCAATCTCTGCTTGAGCCCGAACCATTGCTGCGTTGAATGCCGCCGCCGCCGTTCGATCCGTGTGGCGCTCGTACATCTCCATCATCTTCTGCATTTTGTCTGCATCGAATGCCGGGTCGGTTGCGGCCCGCTGGATCATTGTCAGCATCGCGGTTGATTCGTTGGTGGTCACCGGGCTGGCGACCTGCCGAGTTTCGGTGCGCTCGGCCAGGGCTGCGTTAGTCATGGCTACCTCAATAGGAAATGGTGATAGCTGGGATCTTGCGCTGGGCAATCAACTTTACTGCCTGCTTGGCGCATTCCTCTGGCATGCCACCAGCGATGAAGGCTTCCAAGGCGGTACGATTGATGGCGCGGCGATGCGCCTCGTCGCGCTCGCGCATCTCTTGCTGGCGGACGATTTCGGCAGCGGCCGCATCAGCTCGTCGGCGCTCATCTTGACGGGCCTGCTCGGCAGCTTCTTCTTGGCGGCGAATGGCGGCGACGCGTTCTTGCTCGGCGCGCTGCTCAGCGGCGATTCGATTCGTCTCGGCCTGCGCCGCCGCCGCGCGAGACTGTTCGGCCTGCAGTTCCAGTTGTAGGCGCTGGCGTTCGGCGGCGGCTTCGGCATCCAGTGCAGCCTGTGCGGCGGCACGCTGAATGGCGGCGGCTTGATCGGTCAGTTCCTGTTCGCGGCGGGCGGCAGCAAGGCGTTCGGCTTCTGCGCGCTCGGCAGCTTCACGGCACGCTTGTTCGGCGGCGGCCTGGGCAATAGCCGCGTCGCGGTCTCGCTGGGCCTGAGCTTCTGCTTCGGCACGCAGCCGGACCAGTTCAGCCTGCTCAGCTTCGTGCTGGGTGCGCTCGGCGTGCAGGGTGCGCAACTTCGCCAGGGTCTGGTCCTTCACCTGGGCAGCTTCGGCCAGGAACTCTTCCCAACCATCGTTGATTTCGATGGTTTCGAGGTCGGCGATCACCCGGGCAACTACGGACGCCGGAGGTGTTGCGCCGAACAGGGCCATATCCTTCATGCTGTCGATACCGTCAACGTGCCTATCTTTGCGCGCCTGGTCGGCGTTTTCCCAATCCGTCAGCGGCTGGCGGGTGGAATCGCGCAGGTTGTCCATCTTTGTGACGAAATCGCGCAACTCAGCCTCGACCACCTTCGGCATTTCCTTGAGTCGCTTCAGGTAGTCGCGACCAGGCGTCTCGACTGCCTTTTTGGACTTGCTTACCGTTGCGGCCAGGGATGCAATGCGAGCGCGACCTTTCACAGTGGTCAGATCGGGCACCTCGCCGGTGACTTCTGCCTTCACCGCGTCGAAGAACTGGCCCAGGCCGCCAGCTATATAAATGGCCGGCGCGTTGTCGGGGCTGATGTCGTCAATGGTGATTACTTGCTGTTGTGCGGACATGGGGAATCCTTGCCGCGATGCTCGCAGCGATGTAGGGGTAGGGGAAATAAGAGTTGATAAACGTTCTTATTCGTATTTAAGATACGTAATAACATTTCAACTCAATGCAAGGAGCCTCACCTATGAAAGTGCTGTCCTCACTCAAAGAAGCGAAAAACCGTCATCGCGACTGCAAGATCGTGAAGCGCCGGGGCCGGATCTACGTGATCTGCAAATCCAATCCGAAATTCAAAGCGCGGCAGGGCAGTGCGAAGAACAAAAACAAAGGGAAGGGTTGATCAGCTCTGCGGTTCTACTCGGTAGCGCAGGACCTGGAGGACGCGACCGCCGTAACCAGGTTCTGCGTATTGCTCTATCGGTGCACCGTAGAAACCTCGACGCTCGGCAAGGCTGTAGGCCTCGCGTAGATTGTGAGCGCTGATATCCTCAAGCTGCTCGTCGATCAGTGATTGGACTGGTGCAGTAGTCATGGCCTTCTCCTTGTATATGCGCCGCTGATTCTGATGTGCCCGCGAATGGTTTTTTCGACGAGTGACGTGTCTAGATCAATGGTTCTAAGGGCATTAGGGGTTGTCACCTGAGAATTTGGTGTTTACTCTGAAAATGTTTGAATTGTTACGAATAATTTCGGAGGCGCCTGTTTGTGAGGTGCGATACTTCAGGACGAGGAACGAAAAATGTTTTCACACGAAGGTCCCGCAATAGAGCTGATGGTGTTGGTTTTTTGTCTGGCTGGGCTGCTTCTGGTTGCTTGGTTAATTCACCATCTGTACGAGCGTAAAAACGGGAAAGGCGTTAAAAAACAACAAAATCGTAACGCAGGTCGTTCAACTTAGGATCGTTGCAGTTCTATCCATTTGAGCCAGCCGCTTCCGGCTGGCTTTCAGTAACCAGGCGCTGTAGTGGTGAAATTCATCCGCTGTGAAGGTGCCGCTGGTGAAGTGACACACTATTAGTTTTTCAACCAGTGCCTCTGCAAAAACTGTGGAGTCGGGATGATCCAAAGCGAGCAGGGCGGTCGAAACTTCGACGTGCGGGCTCATAGCTCGTCATCCACGTCGTCTTCGGCTTTCTCACGCTCTGCTGCTAAGGCATCGGCGGCGTAAGGCCTTAGCAGGTCCATGGCGACTTTCTCTGCGGCTTCGATGGGGTGGGGCTGGCCGATCAAGTCGGCAGCGTGGCCACGCGAATCTGCTTGGCTGCCCAGGATCGATGATAGGAAGAGCCGCGCGAGCGAATCTCGCTGATCCAGACCGTCGATCTGGCGCTGGTTCAGGTATCCCTGCAGCACGGTGCAGAACCGGTCGAACGTCACAGCCTGTGGCTGGCCATAGCGGCGCTTCCACTTGATGTCCATGCCGCACACCAGCTGTTCCGCCGAGTGTTCCAGCCACTCCAGTTCCGGATTTGCCTCGCTGACCTCTGGAGGCAACTGAGCGTCGAAACGCTCCTGGCATATCTTCAATGCTGCGTTCATGGTCGCCTCCAAAGTGGCGGGTTGTTCACCTGTATTCGTCAACACTCATGCCTCCCGCTGGTTGCCGATGGGCGCGGGGGAGGAGTGCTGACGTAATAGAGGTGGGGAAGGGTGCCCAGGCCCGCTACTGGCGACGGCCTGGGTGTGTTGCGTCAGCGGTGACTCCCTCTACGCTAGGGCGGCGCCGCGTATCCCGCTGCTGATTGCAGGTCGGCGGTTCGTCATGGGTGCGGGCTTCGAGCTTCCTCCTCACAGCGTCAAACAGCATCTGTTCGCCGTGGATCACAGGTCCTTACAACATGCACGCTACAGCTCTGAGTGCCCTGATTGAGTGGGGCAGGGTGCATGAGGTCTGGCGTTCCCAGCCGAGGCTATCGGGATCGCTAATTCAAATCGGGTGGTGCTGGCCGTGACCCGCTACTGGCGTCGGTCACCGGCTTGAATCAATTGTTCTTCCAGCCGCGGGCCTTTCGGCTTGTTCTCCCGCTGGATAACTGTTCTTGGCGCTTTACGCTGCACGCCCGGGTCAGTTGCCAACCCTCTGAACCGTTGAGGCCGGTTCATCGCTGCCTTTGAATCTGGGCCGGTGGTTATCCGGCAAGGGGTGTCGCTAAAGAGCGGCGCAGGTTTAACTGCTGGCCGGCGGTGTTCGTTGCTGGCTTGAATTGAATTTAAGCAAGCTGAAATTAATGTGTCAAGCATGCTTAATTAAATCGTTCAGATTGCTGAAATTTACAGGCGATAAAAAGCCCGCTCATTGGCGGGCTCTTTTACGAGTCGCAGTACTCTCGCCAGCCGATCCTGACGGTTCCGTCTTCCAGATGCTCAATCCGGATACCGGCGGTGTCGCCGATATCCTGGATGACCTGGTGCCAGGCTTCAGGGCTTTCGTCCTCGCGTCTGGAGACCTCGACCAACTGAATCCTTTGGACCCGGGGAGAGGCGATCAAGCCTTGGAGGCGGCGGCCGACAAGCTCGTAGGAATTTCGTGGTTTTAGTGTGGGGTAGGGCGCTTGGTTCATGCTTCGCTCCTTGCAAATACTGTATGCATACACAGTATTTGCACTGGCATATCTTGGCAATAGGGCGGCAGGAAGTTTCATGCATAAATGCATATTTTGAAGGGGCGTGTTTGGCTGGTATGAAAAAGCCCTTTTGTAGCGGGCTTTGATCAACGTGGCCTTGAGGCTTATTTAGGGGTTGAGCTTCGCGGCTCTGCCCAACGCTCAAGGGTCCAGTAGTTGAACCGGCCGACCTCTGGGTTCTTCGAATATTCACTAGCTTGCTTTAGGCCAACCTGCATTAGATCGTCCCGAATCTGTAAAACGGTCCAGGTCACTCCGGGGTTGACGTCTCGCTGATGAAAGCAATCCGCTCCCTTCGTTCTGTCCGCCCAAGCCGTAAACTCAGATCTGTTGTAGTGGAACAGCGACTGAGAAAAGTTGGTTTCCGAAACGCACCCGAAGGCGGACGGGTGCAGTCCGATCAGTTCGTCAGCTTTTGGTCGATATGTGTTTGCAGGTGCGAGAGTCTTAGAGGCAGGCGGGGTGGGGATCATTCGATAAGCAACCACACCGATGATCAAGGAGACTAAGGCCGCACAGATGGCGATGAATGAGCGATTGCTAGTCGAACTCTGCACTTTCTGATCTTTCGTACCGGAACTGGCGATGGCTTCCACGTCAGCCCCACAGTAACGGCACCGGATAGCGGCGTTTTTGATTATCTCGGCGCAGAGTGGGCACGGTCGAGTGTCGGCCTCAACGGCAGGGTTGGTAGCTGACCCTCTCCCACCAAGCAGTATCATCAGGAGACCGGCCACCGTTAGCAATCCGCCTACAATTGTGTGCACTTGGCGGTCTGCCATGAGGCCCAGATTATTTACCCGGCCACCCGCGCCAGTCGAGACAGACACATCCATGCTCAGCGCTAAAACCAGCCAACAGATGCCGGCTATCAGCGCGAACGTCCCAAATCCCTTCATTGGATCCCTCCCGTAATTGAGCCCGCACTTTACCATTCGTGGCGTACAGCCACTATCAAAGAGGCAGGGCGTGCAGCCAACAAAAAGCCCGCGCGTGGCGGGCTTCTGCAGAAAACAATCAGAGTCGTATCTACCCGGACAAGTCGCCACGATGGACGATGTGCACTTTATTGCCATCAGGGTCCCGTGGGTACGCGCCATAATAGCCGTCCCCATAACGCGAGCGCGGCCCTGGTGCTCCCGCATCCGAACCACCAGCGATAAGGCCTGCGGCATGGGCGGCATTGACAGAATCTGGATGTGGTGCGGAGAAAGCCACCATGCTGCCATTTCCAGCGAGGGCCTCTTTGAGATCGTAAGGGCGGTAAACATAGAAGCGAGGCAGAGGGCTGTCGGGGTTCACCCAGCATGCCGAAAGTGGTCCGCCATCGGGCGTTACAGGTCGACGGCAGAGCCCTAGTGGGATCAGAACCGCGTCATAGAAGGTAGCGGCTTTATCAAGATCGTTTGTCCCAACGGTTACGTGACTGAACATCCTGTACTCCTACTTACGGAGGCGAGGCATTATCGTGTCATTTTGACGGTGGGCGTGTATAGCGGTCGTCGGGAAAGTCAGGGAGGGCGAGTGTCGGCCCTCCAAATCGCAGGCAAAGAAAAGCCCGCGATGGGGAGCAGCGGGCTTAAAGGGATTATCGCTAGGAGCTGGGGTAACCATATGCGCCCGACTGTGAAAGGGATGTGAAAGGTTGCGCTCAGTAGGACGTCGCGATCGCTTTACCAAGCTTAACTGCTCGCGCCATAGAAGTGGTTCAGCACGATCAGCTCAACCACAGCCACGAAAACGCAGACCACAACGAAGCCTGGGCTGAAGACCCGCTTGCGATTAGATGAACCATCACCCAGCCAGAACGCGCCGGTGTAGGTGGTAAAGACGACCATGAACGCCAGCCAGGCCCAGACCCAAAACTTGCTCCAGAGGCTCTGCTGTCTCCATGCAGTCATTGGCGCGCCCTGGGCATTAGCATCAGGAGAACCAGCCATATCCAGGGCACTTCATTGCTCGGAGGCGATGCAACAACGCGTTAGATTCGGGAAAATCATAATTCGAAGTGTCGAGCTTGGAGCGTTGTGCGTATTGCAAAAAGTCCTCAGCCCGCTGGCGATCTGCGGCAAGCTTGAAGGTACGACATTGCTCCAGACGCTCAGCTTCGGTCACAGGCATCGGTACTGCGTCGATCTGTTTTTCGTACTCGGTTTTTTCTTTTGGCGTGCTGAAACAGCCTGAAAGGATAAGAGGTGCGAGTAGCAGGGGCGCGATCTGTAAAGCGTTCATCACCACATTCCTTTGTGTACGCGAGCGCTCATCAGCTCGCGATAGTTCCGTCTATATTGCCTCGTCAGACTAGGTAGCTATTCCCGTTTTCTTCGGCTTATCTGCCCAGCCTTCACCTCATCCGCATAACCCACCAACCTGTCGGCTTCTTCATAAAGCGTGCCTACCAATCCCATTAGGGCTATCGCGTCTGCATCGCTGAGTTTTTCTGCGAGCTTACCCAGGTCGATACAGGACTCCTCAAGGTTTGAGGCGATCGCCTTGAGGTCGCGGCGCAGTTGCTGGTTTGGCTTGGTGAGGGACATGTGGCCTCCTGAAAGCATCAGTAAAACTTCTGCAACGCCTGCACAACCACTCCCACGATCCGGCAGTTTTCGTCGACCGCCTCGATTGGATAGCTCGGGTTCAGCGGCTTGAGGAACAGCCGGCCGCCGTCGCTCACCAGCTTTTTGAATGTTGCTTCATTGCTGTCCGGTAGCTTGGCCACGACCAGCTTACCTGGTGCAACCTCCGCTTCAGTGTCCACCAGGATCAGCGTGCCTTCGGTGATGCTCTGGCCGGCAGGCGCAGTCATCGAGTCGCCTTTGACTGTCAGCCAGAACGCGGGTCCTTTGGAGTCGTACTCCGAAAACTCATAGGTGTCCGAGATTCCAGCCGGGTAGGGCTCCACTGCTTCCGACCAGGCGCCGGCTGCAACCCAGCTCACTACAGGGTAGCGGAATGATTTGGTGGGCTGGGCGGCAGGGGAGACGTTCGACTCTGAAACCTCACGCTCTTCACCTTCACCAATAGCAAGCCACTCAGCCCGGAAGCCGGTCGCTTTCGCGAGTGCGTAAAGGTTCTCCGGCCTGAGGCTTTTGCTCTCGCCGGTTATCCATTGCGTGACGGCAGAATTTGCAACACCGCAAAGCGATGCAATTTCCCCTTTCTTTTTACCGCTGACTTGTATGGCGCGGGCGATACGTTCGTGTCTTTCCATGGACTCAATATTAAGTTAACTGAATTTAAGCATGCAGTAGGCAGAAAACACCGTTGATGCCTTTAATTAAGCATGCTTAAATTGCAGCAAGCTCGAACGAGGACGCGCAATGAATACGCATGAAGTCGCCGAATTCTTCGGCAGCAAGACAAAGCTGGCGCTGGCCCTGGGTATCCGCCCAAGCGCAGTGACCATGTGGGGGGAAACGATTCCTGAATCGCGGCAGTACCAGATTCAGGTTCTTTCCAAAGGCAAGTTCAAGGCGACAAAGAAAGATCAGGCCGCCTGACATCCCTGTCCGCCAATCCATGAAGAGATGATCGCTTCTGCACCGGCAGGGCGCCACGTAAAGAATTTCGAGGTGTTACATGCAGGAATTGATGAAGGCGATCTATGACGTGGTTGACGACCACGGGGCAGGGCGGATTGCAGAGGGCGCCAGCTTCTCCTCGAAGACGCTGCTTTCCCAGAAGGCGAACCCGGACTACGACAGCCACAAGCTGAACGTCCAGGAGCTGCACCGGATTATGAAGTTCACCCAGGACTTCCGCCCGCTGAAGGCATGGGCCGAGGCGTTTGGTTTCGACCTGGTGCCGAAGGAAAAGCCCGAGGGCATCAACCTCAACACCGCGCTGCTGCGCCTGCACGCTGACCTGGCCGATGTGACCCGCCTTGCCTTCGATGCCCAGGCCGATGGCCGGGTTTGCACTCGCGAGAAGTCCGAACTGCTCAAGGAGGCTGAGGAAGTAATCGTCAGCCTGGAAGTGTTCAAGCAGTCCGTGAAGGCAGCCTGAATTTCAGACACAAAAAAGCCGGGGCGCAATCCCGGCTTTTTCAACAGCAACACAACTTGTGGAGCGAATCATGCACCAACACACCGAATCGATCAATAGCCCCAACATTTCCGCGCCACGTTTTTCGCAATCTGAAAACGTGGCGCGCAATTCATCAGTGATCCCGTTCGACTTCGACGGCGCCGCAATCCGGGTCATTACCGACAAGCTTGGTGATCCGTGGTTTGTCGCGCGCGATGTCGCCGACGCCCTTGGCTACTCCAAACCTGAGAACGCGGTGGCTCGCCATTGCAATGCTGCGACCACTACCCCGAAACAGGGTGGTGGTTTCATGACGATCATTCCGGAGCGCGATCTGTACCGGCTGGTGATGAAGTCGAAGCTGCCAGCCGCCGAGAAGTTCGAAGAGTGGGTGGTGGGCCAGGTCCTGCCGAGCATTCGCAAGACCGGTACCTTTTCCGCCCAAGGCCCGGACAATTCAAAGATCGTCGGCGAACTCGCCATCCTGGAATGCTTCGACCGCCTGCTGAAGCCTGCGAACTCCAGCAAGATGTTGATGCTGGCCAAAATCGCCGCCAACAACGGCCTGGATGCCAAGTTCCTCCCAGGCTATGCCGTCGACGCCGCCCCTGACGCCGCTGGCGGCTCTTCGATGCCGACCAAGGCGATCACCGCCCTGATCAAAGATCACACCATCGCCAGCACCGCCCGCGCCTTCAACCTTGCACTTGAGGCCCACGGCTTCCTCAAGGTCCTCCAGCGCAAAAACTCCAAGCAGGAAATGGTGGACTTCTGGTCTGTGACCGAGAAGGGCATGGCCTACGGCAAGAACCTCACCAGCCCTCAATGCCCCCGCGAGACGCAGCCTCACTGGTACGTGGATCGCTTCCTTGAATTGGCCGCTAAGGAAACTCTGAAAAAGAC
>NZ_JACAQP010000054.1:0-1240 GCF_013387025.1 Pseudomonas reactans
GATTAAAACACAAAATTATGAATAAAACATCACATCACATATATCACATAAGAATTGTTTTGTTTACATAGTTTCATATTCATAAAACACTAAACACAAATCAAATCCATTCATTAGAAAAACGGAGTCCTATACCCTTAGCATGACTTTCATGCTTAGTTTGGGGTAAAGGTTTCGTGAATGGGTCTGCCAAATTTTGATCTGTATGAACCTTGTGAATACTTATTTCACCATTCTTAACTTCATGTCTAATGTAGTTATACCTTCGGTGAATGTGTTTGGTCTTTTGATGCAATCTAGGTTCCTTTGCTTGAGCTATAGCACCTAGATTGTCACAGAAGATTTCTATAGGGTCCCGAATGGAAGGAACAACCCCTAGATCTTCTATGAACTTTCTCATCCAGACAGCTTCTTGAGCAGCTTCCGAAGCAGCAACATATTCTGATTCTGTAGTGGATTGTGCAATCACTTCTTGTTTGGAACTCTTCCAAGACACGGCTCCTCCATTTAAAATAAAGACATACCCAGATTGAGATTTCGAATCATCCCTATCTGTTTGGAAGCTTGCGTCAGTGTAACCCTTTACCTTTAAGCTTTCTTCCAAACCGCCGTAAACTAAGAACATATCTTTAGTTCTTCTCAAGTACTTAAGAATGTTCTTTACAGCAGTCCAGTGGGCTTCACCTGGGTTCTGTTGATACCTACTAGTCATACTTAAGGCACATGAGACGTCGGGCCTAGTGCATAACATGGCATACATGATGGACCCAATTGCCGAAGCATATGGGACATGTTTCATCCTTTCAAGTTCAGTCCTAGAGTTTGGGCACTGAGACTTGCTTAGGATGGTGCCATGAGGCATTGGCAAGAATCCTCTTTTGGAGTCTTGCATCTTGAACCTTTTCAAGATTTTATCAATATATACACTTTGGCTAAGACCAATAAGTCTCTTAGATCTATCTCTATAGATCTTTATGCCTAATACATAAGCAGCTTCCCCTAAATCCTTCATTGAGAAACAGTTCTCAAGGAACGTTTTGACACCTTTTAAGGTTGGGATGTCATTTCCAAATAAAAGTATGTCATCTACATACAATACTAGGAATATGACTATGCTCCCACTAGCTTTCTTGTAAACACAGGAGTCATCCTCATTTTTGATGAATCCAAAATTTGTAATCTTTTCATCAAAACGGATGTTCCACGTTCGAGACGCTTGCTTAAATCCATAAATAGATCT
>NZ_JACAQP010000055.1:0-1270 GCF_013387025.1 Pseudomonas reactans
GCGAGCAAGCCCGCTTGTGTCTTGAGCCAGGATTAAACTGAGGTTGAGAGCGGTGAGTGGCAAGCTGAATGCCCGAAGTGCATAAAGCACGTGTGGGAGCCCATGCTGCCACTCACCTCTCCACTCTGGTTATTGAGCCCGAACAGTTGAACGAGCCCACCTCGAACAGTTACAAGCGTGGGCCAAGCCAGAGCGCTCTCACCTTGAGTGTAAGAGGGTTTGGCCATGTTTTCCTATCCAGCAGGTATTGATGTTTCCAGCGGCAGCCTAGAAATCCTGGTTGATCAGCTAGATGTCGCGATGAGTTGTCCCAATTGCGAAAGTGATTTTCCCAGATTGATTGGATGGCTCGCTCTGCATCGTGTCGGCCGTGTGTTGCTTGAGGCTACTGGCGGTTACGAACGCAAAGTCATGAAAGCGCTTCAAGCTGCCGGCCTTGAAGTCATACGGATCAACCCTTGCCGAGCCAAAAGCTTCGCCAAAGCTATGGGTCAACGAGCCAAGACCGACCCGATAGACGCACGCCTTCTTGCGCAGTTTGCAGCGGTCATCAAATCACCCGACAGTCGCATTACAAGCGCCGAGCAGGATGATCTGCGCGCGCTGGTTCAACAGCGGGAGCACTTTGTTCAGCAGAGAGATGACGATAAGCGGCGGCTTAAAACGGCTTCCTCTGAAGTGATCAAACCTGCACTACAGAGTCATATCGACTATTTGCAAGGGGTGTTGAAGGAGTTGGAAAACCTGATCCGCCAAAGCGCTGAACGTCTGGATAGTAAAAAGGTATCTCTTCTGTGCTCGGTCAAAGGCATAGGACTCGTTACGGCGGCCAGTTTGATGTCCTATCTTCCAGAACTCGGCGAGGTAGGTAGGTAGGCATCAGATTGCTGCGTTAAGCGGTACTGCGCCCTACAACGACGATAGCGGCAAGCATAAAGGTAAGCGCCACATCAGCGGCGGCAGGTTCGCTGCCAGGCGCTCACTGTACATGGCCTGTTGGTCAGTGATCCGGTTTCAGCCTGATTTTGCCGTGCGATATAAGGCGCTGCGCGAGAAAGGAAAGTGCCCCAAAGTGGCACTCATCGCTTGTATGCGTGTTTTGTTAGTACGCCTAAACGCGATGATCCGTGATGGAGCTGAATGGAGAGAGCGGGCCGTCTAAACCCGTGTGGTAGCTATTTCAAGAATTACACGGCGTACAGCTGTGGGAGCATTACTGTCTCTGCAAATATGGCTTGATGAAAGCCATCAAGACAGTTGCTCCCACATT
>NZ_JACAQP010000056.1:0-1515 GCF_013387025.1 Pseudomonas reactans
TCTTTTTCAGAGTTTCCCTAACACAGATGTGATTGGCCTGGATGATAGATACGATGATTGCCACCTTTCGGGGCGCGGTATCGAGTTGCACGCTAAGGGCTGGCTCGATTCTCTGAAGCAGCCTTCAAGTATCTAAATTCGTGCGGTGAGTGGAGGGGAAGAACCCCTCCACTGTTTTTCAGTTGGGCTCGCTTGTTTCAGTGACCAAGCGTACCAACAGATTTTTCGCAACGTAGTCTGACGCAATAGGCGTTAGGTGCGATTTGTCCCAGGACGTCAGTCCCTCTTTTTTGTCTGAGCCAATGTAGGTCAGGCATCCATCAGTATTGCAAAGCAAATCCATGATGTCGGCATAGCTGGCATTGTCGATATCGAATGCTTTCTTCAACGCAGCATTCTTCTGAATGAATTCTTTATCGACGCCAGTGAAGGTGCGCGACGGGGTGTCCTTCCACAACGATTTAAGAACTATTTTGTGTAGGTCAGACGTCCAATGGGGTACCGGTCCAGTAAAGATGATTTTGGTGATACCTAGAGCGTTAAGCTTGTCAGTGGTTTCTCGCATCATCGCGAGATCTTGTCCCCAGTCCTCGGCGACGATGACTACGTCAGGCTTGGCTTTCTGTATGGCGTCGAGAGCGAACCAATTGGACTGCTCGCAGTAGTCTGTGGAAGAGGCTACTTTCGCATTTGGATTCGCTGGGCATGATGAACTTGCAACCTGCAGGATTTGCCAGTTGCTAGGCAGATTGTTCTTCAAGCCAAAGTACAAATGCTGGGCATGGGAGTCACCCCAAATAAACACTGACTTTGTATATGTATTATTTTTCTTGAAGCAGTTTTGACTAATCGATTCCACCGGTACAGTGGTTGCTTTGCCTTCGCGTTGTTTCTTTATGTTGAAAAAGTTGCAGCTATCGTTGTACTTGTTCAACAGCTCTGTCCGTTCCATGTATGACCAGGTCGGAGAGACGTTTTTGAAGTACGACGAGAACTGTGCACGATCATCCAGTCTGAAGGCATAGCCTTCGTTTTTGAAGATGCTAAAGCCGCCGAGGCCAACTGCAACCATCGTTGTGACCATTACGAACACGGCTCTGTTACTGCTGGTGTTCGTACGGATAGGCTTCTCGATGAGTCTATAAGTCGCATAGGCCAGTGCGATAGACGCGACAACCGCAACCATTCTGATGGCCGCCGAGGGCTGCGCGCCTTCGACGATGTACGCGAAAGAGAGCAGCGGCCAGTGCCAAAGGTAGAGGGGAAAGCTAATCAAGCCGAACCATACCAAGCTTCGGTTCGATAGTACGTTTCTGTTCAGCCACGCACCGGATCCTGCTGCGATTATAAACGCTGTGCCTAGCGTAGGAAGCAGTGCCCATGTGCCTGGGAAGGGACGACTTTCGCTAATCCTCAGGAAGCCCACAATGAGCATGATGACGCCCAATGCAGAGAAAACCTCTGAGCATTTTGAACGCGTCAACACGGACAGTCTTAGGGAAACTCTGAAAAAGA
>NZ_JACAQP010000057.1:0-345 GCF_013387025.1 Pseudomonas reactans
TCGCCGGCAAGCCGGCTCCTACAGGACCGCGTATCCACGATGCGAAACGAGTCGCTTTTGATCTGGCTTTTGATCTTCGGCGCCCCGTAAAACCACGCTGGCCGAACGCAGGCTTGAATCCGTGGGTAACCCGGCAGGACGCCGGGTTAGCCGCGCTGGGCCAAGGATGGCCCATCGCGGCGGCCCACGGATTCAAGCCGGAGTGAGGGCACACCGAGCCTAGGCGAGGTGCCGAGTGTTGGGGCAAGAGCGTTTTGCTTACTTTTGCGCTCTTCAAAAGTGAGCCGCCGTAAGGGCGGAACCAATATCAGCCATCACCGCAGCAACGGATATACCCCCCACCCC